>NZ_PSTP01000017.1:0-66565 GCF_002930935.1 Rathayibacter sp. AY1A2
GATTGCGGGGCACGAGGGCGAGGGAGCGGGGGAGGGCGGCGCGTAGACTGGGGCGGCCATGATCCAGACTCTCGACCTCCGCGGCCGTCGTCCCTCCTCCGCCGAGCTCCTCGCCCTCGTGCCCCGCAATCCGGGCACGTCCGCCTCCGTCGGGCCCGTCGTCGCCGAGCTGATCGCCGACGTCCGAGAACGCGGCGCGGAGGCGCTCCTCGACCAGGCGGAGCGGCTGGACGGCGTGCGCCCCCCGCACCTCCGCGTGCCCGCCGAGCAGATCGCCGAGGCGCTCGACCGCCTCGACCCGGCCATCCGCAGCGCACTCGAGGAGGCGATCGCGCGCGTCCGCCGCGCCAGCGCCGCGCAGATCCCCCCGCCCCGCACCACCGAGCTCGACGACGGCGCCACGGTCACCCAGCGCTGGCAGCCCGTCGCCCGCGCCGGGCTGTACGTCCCCGGCGGCAAGGCGGTCTACCCGTCGAGCGTCGTCATGAACGCCGTGCCCGCGCAGGCCGCCGGAGTCGCCTCCATCGCCCTGGTCTCGCCGCCGCAGAAGGCGTTCGGCGGCTCCGTCCACCCCACGATCCTCGCGGCGGCCGCTCTGCTCGGCATCGACGAGGTCTACGCGGTCGGAGGCGCCGGAGCCGTCGCCGCACTGGCCTACGGCGTCGACTCGATCGGGCTGGACCCCGTCAGCATCATCACCGGGCCGGGCAACGTCTGGGTCACCACCGCGAAGCGCCAGGTGCTCGGGCAGGTCGGCATCGACTCCGAGGCGGGCCCGACCGAGATCCTCGTGATCGCCGACGACTCCGCCGACCCGCGCCTGGTCGCCGCCGACCTGGTCAGCCAGGCCGAGCACGACGAGGCCGCCTCCGCGGTCCTGGTCACCGACAGCGCCGAGCTCGCCGCCGCCGTCGAGCGCGAGGTCGCCGTCCAGGCCGCCGCCACCCACCACGCGGAGCGCGTGGCCATCGCGCTCGACGGCCCGCAGTCCGCGCTCGTGATCGTCGACGACCTCGAGCTCGCCTGCGCGTTCAGCGACGCCTACGGCCCCGAGCACCTCGAGCTGCACACGGCCGACCCCGTCGCGACGGCCGAGCGGATCCACGACGCCGGCGCGATCTTCCTCGGCCCGACCACCCCGGTGAGCCTGGGCGACTACCTCGCCGGCTCCAACCACGTGCTCCCGACGCTGGGGCAGGCGCGCTTCTCCTCCGGGCTCGGCGCCTACACCTTCCTCCGGCCGCAGCAGCTGATCTCGTACGACCGCGGTGCGCTCGAGCGCGTCGCCCCGCACATCCGCGCTCTCAGCGACGCCGAGGCGCTGCCCGCCCACGGCGACGCCGTCGACGCCCGCTTCGCCTGAGACCGAGAGGCCCTCGATGTTCTGCCCCTTCTGCCGGCACCCCGACTCCCGAGTGATCGACTCGCGCACGAGCGACGACGGCCTCTCGATCCGCCGCCGCCGGCAGTGCCCGTCGTGCGGCCGGCGCTTCTCGACGACCGAGACCGCGAGCCTCGTCGTGATCAAGCGCAGCGGAGTCGTGGAGCCGTTCAGCCGCGAGAAGATCGTCAGCGGCGTCCGGAAGGCCTGCCAGGGCCGGCCCGTCACCGACACCGATCTGGCCGTGCTCGCGCAGCGGGTGGAGGAGAGCATCCGCTCCACGGGCGCGTCGCAGATCGACGCGAACGACATCGGCCTCGCCATCCTGCCGCCGCTGCGCGAGCTCGACGAGGTGGCCTACCTCCGCTTCGCGAGCGTCTACCAGGCGTTCGACTCGCTGGACGACTTCGAGTCTGCGATCACCCTGCTCCGCGCCGAGCGCACCTCCGTGCCCCACAGCGCCGACGAGATCTGAGGCCCGGGTGTACCCGCTCCTGTTCCGCACCGTCCTGCGCCGCCTCGACCCGGAGCGGGCGCACCACCTGAGCTTCCCGGTGATCCGGGCCCTCGGAGCCCTCGCTCCGGTCCTGCGCCGGACCACCGTCCCGCGCGGAACGCCCGCGGTCGAGACGCTCGGGCTCCGCTTCGAGACCCCGTTCGGCGTCGCGGCCGGCTTCGACAAGGACGCCACCGCGGTCCTGGGCTTCGGTGCGCTCGGCTTCGGACACGTCGAGGTCGGGACCCTGACCGCGCGGGCGCAGCCGGGCAACGACCGGCCGCGCCTCTTCCGGCTGATCGCGGACCGCGCCGTCGTCAACCGGATGGGCTTCAACAACCACGGGGCCGAGGCCGCGGCGCTGCGGCTGATCCGGCTGCGCAGCGCGCGCCGCCGCCCCGTGATCGGCGTCAACATCGGCAAGAGCCGGGTGGTCGAGGTGGACGACGCGATCGAGGACTACCTGATCAGCACGCGCCTTCTCGCGCCGCTCGCCGACTACCTCGTCGTGAACGTCAGCTCGCCGAACACCCCCGGGCTCCGCGGCCTGCAGGAGATCGACCGCCTCGAGCCGCTCCTCGCGGCCGTCAAGGACGCCGCCGACACGACGCCCCTGCTGGTCAAGATCGCCCCCGACCTCTCCGACGACGAGGTCGGCCGGGTCGCCGAGCTCGCCGTCCGCCTGAGTCTGGACGGGATCATCGCGACCAACACGACGCTCTCCCGGGAGGGCCTCTCGACCGATCGTGCCGTGGTCGAGGCGGCCGGCGCCGGCGGCCTCTCCGGTGCCCCGCTGGCCGCGCGCTCGCTCGAGGTGCTCCGCGTGATCCGGGGCGTGGTCCCCGCGGCTTTCTGCGTGATCTCCGTCGGAGGAGTCGAGACGGCCGAGGACGTGCGCGAGCGCCTCGACGCGGGCGCCACCCTCGTCCAGGGCTACACCGCCTTCATCTACCGCGGGCCCCTGTGGGCTCGGGACATCAACCGGGGACTGGCCCGCGCCTCCTGACCCGCCGTGCACGACGAAGGGCCCCGGAGCCGCGCGAGGCGCGACCGCAGGGGCCCTTCGTGGTCCGCCGTCCGACTACTCGGGGAAGGCGCGGCGCTTGACCTGGGGCTTCGGCAGTCGCATGACGCGCAGCTGGAGGGCGCGCATCGCGGCGTACCAGCGGATGCCCTTCTCGACCTTGTCGGCGCCGTAGCGCTCGGCGAGCTTCCGGCGCATCCGCATGCCGAGGAGGATGCAGTCGATCACCGCGAGGAGGAAGAACACCCAGAGGATGACGAGCGTCGCGTACTGCAGCTCCGGCTGCGGGAAGAAGCTCAGCAGCAGGACGACGACCATCACCGGGATGAGGAACTCGCCGAGGCTGAAGCGTGCGTCGACCCAGTCGCGCACGAACTTGCGCTGAGGACCCTTGTCGCGCAGCGGCAGGTAGCGCTGGTCGCCGGCGGCCAGGCCGATGCGGGCCTGCTCGCGTGACACGGCGGCCTTCTCGCGGGCGTCGCGGGCGGCCTGCTTGCGGTCGGTGACGACCAGCGGACGCTTGCGGGCCAGCTCCTGCTCGCGCCGGGTCGGCGTCGGCCGGCCCTTCCCGGGGCCGGGGGAGCCGGCGTCGTCGGGCGTGTCGGTTGCGATCGGGTGCTTGGCCACGGGGAACGTCCTTGGAATCGAGGGTCTCTTAAGATTACCTCCATGGCTCACGACGCTCCGACTCCGCCCGCACTCTCCTCCGACGAGGAGGCCGTCCTCGCCGCCGTCCGCGACGATCTGCCGCGCTCGCTCGCCCAGCTCGGGCAGCTCGTGCGGATCCCGTCCGTCTCGTGGGACGGCTTCGACGCGACCCGCGTGGCCGCCAGCGCCGAGGCCATCGCCGAGCTCGCGCGCGAGACGGGCGTCTTCGATGACGTCGCGATCCACAGCGCCACGATCGACGGCACCGACGTGCTCGGCCAGCCTGCCGTCCTGGCCACCCGCGCCGCCCGCAACGGAGCGCCGACCGTCCTCCTCTACGCCCACCACGACGTGCAGCCGCAGGGCGCCGAGTCGGCGTGGGAGACGCCTCCGTTCGAGCCGACCGTGCGCGGCGACCGCCTGTACGGGCGCGGTGCCGCCGACGACAAGGCGGGAGTCGTGTCCCACCTCGCCGCGGTGCGCGCACTCCGCGAGGTCGCGGGCGAGGACCACGACCTCGGGCTCGTCCTCTTCATCGAGGGGGAGGAGGAGTTCGGGTCGCGCTCGTTCCCCACCTTCCTCCGCGAGCACCACGACGCCCTCCGCGCGGATGCGATCATCGTCGCCGACAGCGACAACTGGGACGTCGACACCCCCTCGCTGACGGTGGGCCTGCGCGGCAACGTCACCTTCACCCTCACCGTCAGCACTCTCGCGCACGCCTCGCACTCGGGCATGCTCGGCGGAGCGGTCCCGGACGCGATGCTCGCGGCGGTCCGACTGCTCGCGACGCTCTGGAACGAGGACGGCTCGGTCGCCGTCGCCGGCCTCACCGAGCACGATGGAGCGGTGCCCGAGACGACCGAGGAGGACCTCCGCCGCGACTCCGGGCTGCTCGACGGGGTCTCGCCGATCGGCACCGGCGCGATCCTCTCGCGCCTGTGGTCGAAGCCGGCCGTCACGGTCACCGGGATCGACGCGCCCAGCGTCGTCGACGCCTCCAACACCCTCGTCCCGTCCGTGCGCGTGAAGATCAGCGCCCGCATCGCCCCCGGCCAGGACGCGGAGGAGGCCTTCGCCGCGATCGAGAGCCACCTGCGGGCGAACTCCCCGTTCGGCGCACACCTCGCGGTCGAGGACGTCGACACCGGCAGCCCCTTCCTGGTCGACGCGAGCGGCTGGGCCGTGGACCTGGTGAAGGGCGCGATGGCCGACGCGTGGGGACGCGATCCCCTCGAGACCGGGATCGGCGGGAGCATCCCGTTCATCGCCGACCTCGTGCGCGAGTTCCCCGAGGCTCAGATCCTCGTCACCGGTGTGGAGGACCCCGACTCGCGCGCGCACAGCCCCAACGAGTCGCTTCACCTGGGCGTCTTCAAGCGCGCCGCGCAGACCGAGGCGCTGTTCCTGCTCCGCGCCGCCGCTCACCGCGACTGACCACCGGTCGTGGAATACCCGGGTGACCACCCGGGTTGCAGCCGTAGAATCCCGGAAGGCACGACGACCGTTCCGCCCGTCCCCTGAGGAGTGACATGTCAGACACACTGACCGACCAGACGGCGACCCCCCTCGCCACCCCGCCCAGCGCGGCCCACGGCGTCTCGATGACCCCGACCGCCGCCGCCAAGGTCAAGAGCCTGCTCGAGCAGGAGGGCCGCGACGACCTGCGCCTGCGCGTCGCGGTGCAGCCCGGCGGCTGCTCCGGCCTCATCTACCAGCTCTACTTCGACGAGCGCACCCTCGACGGCGACGCCGCGGTGGAGTTCGAGGGCGTCGGCCTCGTCGTCGACAAGATGAGCGTCCCCTACCTCGACGGCGCCTCGATCGACTTCGAGGACACCATCCAGAAGCAGGGCTTCACCATCGACAACCCCAACGCGGGCGGCAGCTGCGCCTGCGGCGACAGCTTCCACTGACGCCGCGCGGCCCCGGGCCGCAGCGCCTCCGAACGGCGTCCGACAGTCCACCCCGGTGGCCCGTCGGGCGCCGTTCGTCATGACTGCACCACTCGGCCGGGACGTCAAGAGCGGGTCGTCGTGCACCGGGCCGCCGGAGCGGAAGGGTAGGCTGGAGCCGGTCTAATACAGTTTCGTGTGAACTGGTCCCCAGTCTTCCGAAAGGTCACCGGTGCGCTTCAATCGCCGAATCCGCAGATGGGTCGCTGCCCCCGTCGCAGGAGCCCTCGCCCTCGTCCTCGCGGGCTGCACGCAAGAGCAGCTCCAGGGCTGGCTCCCCACCGAACCCGGCACGACGAACCACGTCGACCGCGTCATCGGACTCTGGGTCACCTCCTGGATCGTCCTGCTCGCCGTCGGCGTCGTCACGTGGGGTCTCACCATCTGGGCGGTGGTCGTCTACCGCCGTCGCAAGGGGCAGACCGGCCTGCCGGTCCAGCTGCGCTACAACATGCCGATCGAGATCTTCTACACGATCGTGCCGCTGATCCTCGTGATCGGCTTCTTCGCCTTCACCGCGCGCGACCAGGCCGCTATCGAGCAGCCCTACGACGACCCGGACGAGACCATCCAGGTGTACGGCAAGCAGTGGGCGTGGGACTTCAACTACGTCGACGAGGACGTCTACTCCGCCGGTATCCAGGGCCAGTACCAGGAGGGCGGAGACGCCGCCGGCTCGCTCGTCGAGTCCGAGATCCCCACGCTCTACCTGCCCGTCGGACAGAAGATCAAGATCCAGCTCGACGCGCGCGACGTGATCCACTCCTTCTGGGTCGTCGACTTCCTCTACAAGAAGGACATGATCCCCGGCAAGACGAACTACATGTACGTCACGCCTCTCAAGGAGGGGACTTACGCGGGCAAGTGCGCCGAGCTCTGCGGCGAGTACCACTCCGCGATGCTCTTCAACGTCAAGGTCGTCTCGCAGGGCGAGTACGACGACTACATCCAGTCGCTGCGCGACGCGGGCCAGACCGGTCAGCTCGGCGCCGAGTACAACCGCAATTCGAACCTTCCCGGAACCGGCGCGCCGGCCCGCGAGAACGAGGAGTAAGGGAGCATGAGCACCGCTACGGCACCCCGCCCGACGCGCACCGCCGGCACTCCGCCGGTCCAGCGCAAGGCGAACGTCCTCGTCCGCTGGATGACGTCGACCGACCACAAGGTCATCGGGTACATGTACCTGATCACGTCGTTCATCTACTTCTGCATCGCCGGCGTGATGGCACTCGTCATCCGCGCCCAGCTGTTCGAGCCCGGCCTGAACGTGGTCGAGACGCGCGAGCAGTACAACCAGCTGTTCACGATGCACGGCACGATCATGCTGCTGATGTTCGCGACGCCGCTCTTCGCCGGGTTCGCCAACGTCCTGATGCCGCTGCAGATCGGCGCCCCCGACGTCGCGTTCCCCCGCCTCAACGCCTTCGCGTACTGGCTCTACAGCTTCGGCTCGCTCATCGCGGTCGCCGGATTCGTCACCCCGCAGGGTGCGGCGTCGTTCGGCTGGTTCGCGTACGCGCCACTGTCGAGCACGACGTTCTCGCCAGGGCTCGGCGGCAATCTCTGGGTCTTCGGCCTCGCGCTCTCGGGCTTCGGCACGATCCTCGGCGCGGTGAACTTCATCACGACGATCATCACGATGCGCGCCCCCGGCATGACGATGTTCCGGATGCCGATCTTCACCTGGAACATCCTGGTGACGTCGATCCTCGTGCTGCTCGCGTTCCCGGTGCTCGCCGCCGCGATGTTCGCCCTCGGCGCCGACCGGGTGTTCGACGCCCACATCTACGATGCGGCCAACGGCGGTGTCCTGCTCTGGCAGCACCTGTTCTGGTTCTTCGGCCACCCCGAGGTGTACATCATCGCGCTGCCGTTCTTCGGCATCGTGTCCGAGGTCTTCCCGGTCTTCAGCCGCAAGCCGATCTTCGGCTACAAGACGCTGATCTACGCGACCATCGCGATCGCCGCCCTCTCCGTGACGGTGTGGGCGCACCACATGTACGTCACCGGATCGGTCCTGCTGCCGTTCTTCTCGCTGATGACCATGCTCATCGCGGTTCCGACCGGCGTGAAGATCTTCAACTGGGTCGGCACCATGTGGCGCGGATCGGTGACCTTCGAGACCCCGATGATCTGGGCGATCGGCTTCCTGATCACCTTCACCTTCGGTGGACTCACCGGCGTGATCCTCGCGTCGCCCCCGCTCGACTTCCACGTCTCGGACTCGTACTTCGTGGTGGCGCACTTCCACTACGTCGTGTTCGGAACCGTCGTCTTCGCGATGTTCTCGGGCTTCTACTTCTGGTGGCCCAAGTGGACCGGCAAGATGCTGAACGAGACGCTGGGCAAGTGGCACTTCTGGCTGCTGTTCATCGGCTTCCACACCACCTTCCTCATCCAGCACTGGCTGGGCGTCGTCGGCATGCCGCGCCGCTACGCCAGCTACCTGCCCGAGGACGGCTTCACCTGGATGAACCAGGTGTCGACGGTCGGAGCGATGATCCTCGCGGTGTCGCTGATCCCGTTCTTCCTGAACGTGTACATCACCGCCCGCAAGGCGCCCAAGGTGACGGTGAACGACCCGTGGGGCTTCTCCCGGTCGCTCGAGTGGGCCACCTCGTGCCCGCCGCCCCGCCACAACTTCACCTCGATCCCGCGCATCCGCAGCGAGGCCCCGGCGTTCGACCTCAACCACCCCGAGGCCGGCATCCCCGTCGGAATCGGTCCGGCGAAGGACGCTCCGGACGCCCCCACGTACGACAAGTCCGAAGGCACGGTGAAGTAGGGCCATGCGCGCCAACGTCAATCTCTTCTGGCTCCTCGCGGGCTTCTTCCTTCTCGCCGACATCACGTACATCGTGTGGTCGCTGCTCGACACGGGCCAGGTGGAGTGGGTCGGCACCGTCGGCATCGGCCTCTCGGCCGTGCTGGGCGCGTTCATCGCGTTCTACGTCGGCCGCGTCCACAAGGCGCAGGGTGCTGAGCTCCCCGAGGACCGCCTCGATGCGGACATCGACGACGGAGACCCCGAGCTGGGCTTCTTCAGCCCGTGGAGCTGGTGGCCGCTGATCCTGGGCGGTTCCGCGGCTCTCGGATTCCTCGGCCTTGCCGTGGGGTTCTGGATCACCTACATCGCCGTCGGGCTCTTCCTGGTCGCCATCGCTGGCTGGGTGTACGAGTACTACCGCGGATACTTCGCCCGCTAGGGCGCATCGCACGGCCGAGGGCCGGGTGCACGAGGGCTTCGGCTCTGTGCACCCGGCCCTTTCGCTTATCCAGGAGGAAGCGACGCGCGGTCGGGGCCCGGTCGGCTCGGCCATTCGGCTTCGTGCAGGGGCGGCACTCGCCGATCGGTGGCGGATCGGGCCTCCCGGTGAGAGCCGGGACCTCCCGGTGAGGGCCGGGACCGCTCAGTGAGGGATGACGAGGTGAGCTGGATCTCTCGCGGTGTCATGCTGGCGGGACACCGAGGCGTCCTGCGCGGAGGAACTCGTCGGGGCACATCCCGACGGCCCGCGACGTGGAAGCTCGCAGGGGAGTGCAGCGGGCGGCGCCGAGCAGGAGCGTCGGCCCGCGTCATCACCCCTACGGGTCTGCGCTGCGACGGCTCCTGCTCCGGTCGCGGGTGAGCGGGCTACGCCTGTGGCGGCTCTCCTGTGCGCCTGTCGGCGTGCCGACGGCGGTGGCGCGCTACGGATCGCGGATACTGCTGCGCCTGCGGCTGTACTGGGGCTGCTGCGCCTGTTCTGGCGCCTGCGCCGCCCTGCGGGCCTCTTGCACACCGTTCTGAACCCAGTGGAGCCTGCACCCCGACGGAACCGCGCGCGCCCCTGCAGCTCGTGGAGCTCCTCGGTACTTGCTAACGGGTTGTGTGCCGGTCGGCGCGACGACAGGGAGCCTGAGACGCCGCTGCAGCGACGGTCGTCGATGTCCGGAGGTCGCCTCCTCGGTCGCACCGGCGAGCGTCGCCGTCGCCGATCACAGAGGGTTCGACCGTGAGTGGGGGGAGGGCAGTCCTGATAGGCCTGCTGGGGACGGGTGCCCTCGAACCGATGCCGAGTGTCTCGACGTGGACGGGGACGGGGACTTCACCGGACGACGACGCCGCGACAACGGAGACAGGCTGAATCACTCGGTGATCCGAGGGAGGCGGACGTCTCCAGCTCGGCGGTCAGATGGCATCTCGTGATCCGCGGAGCGGGGGCCTCGCCGTCCGGAGGATCGCCTCACGTTCCTGCCGGCTTGTCGCCGTCGAGGCGCTGTGATCCGGTCTCACCGGCTCTCGGTCCACCGCCGACCTCCAACCGCGCCGGAGGACAGGCGCCGCCCCGCTGCGGGAACGACGAAGGGCCCGGACGAATGAACGTCCGGGCCCTTCGGGGGAGGATCAGTGCTCGCTGTGCGAGCTCTCGAGCTCCTTCTGGGTGACGGGGGTGATCCGGTCCTCGAAGAACCAGCGGGAGAGGCCGGCGCGGACGCGCTGCGGGGCGGTGATGCGGCCACGCGAGTCCGGACGGATCATCAGGGGCTCGTACTCGTCCTGACCGACGAGCTTCCAGCGCTCGTACTCGTCGAGCTGCTGGTGCACCTCGATGAACTCGCCGCCGGGGAGGCGGACGATGCGGCCGGACTCGAAGCCGTGCAGCGCGATTTCGCGGTCCTTCTTCTGCAGCGCCAGGCAGATGCGCTTGGTGATGAAGTACGCGATGAACGGACCCGCGATGAGCAGGAACTGCAGGCTGTGGATCACGCCCTCCATCGTGAGGTGGAAGTGCGTCGCGATGAGGTCGGACGAGGCGGCGGCCCAGAGGACGGCGTAGAAGCTGACTCCGGCGGCGCCGATCGCGGTGCGGGTCGCGGCGTTGCGCGGACGGTCGAGCAGGTGGTGCTCGCGCTTGTCACCGGTGATCCACGCCTCGAGGAACGGGTAGAGCATGACCACGGCGATGAACAGTCCGAGACCGACGAGCGGGATCAGGATGTTGAACGACAGGGTTCCGATGCCCGGGATGGCCCACTCGAGTCCCGGCGGGACGAGGCGCAGGGCGCCGTCGGCGAACCCGATGTACCAGTCGGGCTGGGTTCCCGCGGAGACGGGCGAGGGGTCGTACGGGCCATAATTCCAGATCGGGTTGATCGTGAACAGCGAGGCGATGAGGACGACGACGCCGAAGACGATGAAGAAGAATCCACCGGCCTTCGCGGCGTAGACCGGCAGCACCGGGTAGCCGACGACGTTCTGCTCGGTCTTGCCCGCACCGGGGAACTGGGTGTGCTTGTGGACGACCACGAACACGAGGTGCAGGGCGATGAACGCGAGCACCAGCGCCGGCAGCAGCAGGATGTGCAGCGTGTAGAGGCGGCCGACGATGTCGGTGCCCGGGAACTCGCCGCCGAAGAGCAGGAACGAGATCCAGGTGCCGACGATCGGGATGCCCTTGACCATGCCGTCGATGATGCGGAGGCCGTTGCCCGAGAGCAGGTCGTCGGGGAGCGAGTAGCCGGTGAAGCCCTCGGCCATCGCGAGGATGAAGAGGACGAAGCCGATGACCCAGTTGAGCTCGCGGGGCTTGCGGAACGCACCGGTGAAGAAGATGCGCAGCATGTGCAGGCCGATCGAGGCCACGAACAGCAGTGCCGCCCAGTGGTGGATCTGCCGCATCAGCAGGCCGCCGCGGATGTCGAAGGAGATGTCGAGCGAGGACGACATCGCCGCCGACATCTCGATGCCCTTGAGGGGCAGGTAGCTGCCCTCGTAGTGCGTCTCGACCATCGAGGCCTGGAAGAAGAAGGTGAGGAAGGTGCCCGACAGCAGGATGATGACGAAGCTGTAGAGCGCGACCTCGCCGAGGAGGAAAGACCAGTGGTCGGGGAAGATCTTGCGACCGAACTCCTTGACGACCGCGGAGATGCTCGTGCGCTCGTCGATGTAGTTCGACGCCGCTCCGACGTACCCCTTCTGGAACTTGCCGGATCCGAGGATGACGCCGTCCTCGGGCTCCGCGGGGGAGCTGGAGGGGCGTGAGGGGGTGGTGGTGGACATGTGAGTCATCGCTCCCAGAAGGACGGTCCGACGGGCTCCGTGAAGTCGCTTCTGGCGACCAGGTAACCCTCGGCGTCGACGGTGATGGGGAGCTGCGGAAGCGGACGCTTCGCCGGGCCGAAGATGACGGCGGCCTCGCGCGTGATGTCGAATTGCGACTGGTGGCACGGGCACAGCAGGTGGTGGGTCTGCTGCTCGTACAGCGCCACAGGGCAGCCGACGTGCGTGCAGATCTTGGAGTAGGCGACGATTCCGTCGTAGTTCCAGGTCTCGCGACCCTCACTGACGATGAGGTCCTCCGGCTTCAGGCGCATCAGGAGGACGGCGGCCTTGGCCTTCTCCTCCAGCTTGCCCTCGGCGTCGTTGAGGCCCTCGGGGATGACGTGGAAGGCGGATCCGAGGGTGACGTCCGATGCGAGGATCGGCGCTCCCGACGGGTCCAGGGTGAGCCTCGTTCCCTCTTCCCACAGGGTGGTCTTGAGGAGGGCGACGGGGTTCTGGTCCTGCGGGCCGAGGCCCCGGAACAGGATCACGGCGGGCAGGGGGAACACGACGAGGGAGGCGATCAGGCTGTTCCGGACGAGGGAGCGGCGGCCGAAGCCGGACTCCTTGTCGGACTGGTCGAAGATCTCGAGCGCACGGGCGCGGGTGGGCTCCGCGCTGCGGACGGGGTGGCGGATGTCGATGCCCTCGTGGTCCGACATCAGCTGCTTGCCCCAGTGGACGGCGGCGATGCCGATGCCCAGGAGCGCGAGGGACATGCCCAGGCCGATGAACAGCGTGTTCAGCCGGACCGACGCGACGTCCTCGGTGATCGGGAACGCCATGTAGGCGGCGACCGCGAAGATCGAGCCCGCGAAGGAGAGGTAGAAGAGCGTGTACACCGTGCGCTCGGCACGCTTCTCGACCTTGGGGTCGAGGTCGGTCATCCGGGGGCGGTGCGGCGGGAGGCCCGGGTCCTGGACGCGGTCCCGCGTCACGACCGCGGTGCCGGCCGGAGCCGTTCCGTGCCCGGTGGCCGACGAGGTGGCGAGGTCCGTGCCACCCTCATCGTGCTCTGCCATGGTTCTCCTTTTCACGCCGTGTCGGCACCAGTCGGTGCCGTGGGTCAGTCGCGCCCGTCAGGGCGCTGCAGTCGTCTAGTTGGATCGGGCGGTGATCCACACCGTCAGGGCCACGATCGCGCCGAGGCCGAAGATCCAGAGGAACAGGCCCTCCGCGACAGGCCCGAGGGAGCCGAGCGCGAATCCGCCCGGGGACGGGTTGGCCTCGATGTACTTGAGGTACGAGATGATGTCGCGCTTGTCCTCGGGCGAGATGTTCAGGTCGTTGAAGACCGGCATGTTCTGCGGGCCGGTGACCATCGCCTCGTAGATGTGCGCCTCGGTCACGCCGCCCAGCGGAGGAGCGAACTTGCCCTCGGTGAGCGCGCCGCCGGCTCCGGCGACGTTGTGGCACATGGCGCAGTTGATGCGGAACAGCTCGGCGCCGTTCGCCGCGTCGCCCTGTCCGTCGAGGACCTCGCCCTCGGGGATCGCGGGGCCGGGGGCCAGCGACGCGACGTAGGCGGCGAGCTCGCCAACCTGCTCGTCGGTGAACTGCACCGGCTTCTCGAGCGCCTGGGGGCCGTGCATCTGCATCGGCATGCGGCCGGTGCCGACCTGGAAGTCGACCGACGCCGCGCCCACTCCGATGAGGGAGGGAGCGTTGTCGGTGCCCGCGGCGTCGAGGCCGTGGCAGGTGGCGCAGTTCGCGGCGAAGAGCTTCGAGCCCTCGTCGATCGTCTGCTGGCTGGTGGACGACGTCTCCGCGGAGGCGGACGTCGCGACGCCGACCGCGGCGTAGGTCCCGCCGGTGAGCCCGAGGCCGATGGCGATCAGGGCCAGGGTGGCGAGCGGGTGGCGGCGACCCTTCTTGGCTCGGCTCTTCGTCTTCGGGGAGGCCATCGAGGCGTCCTTCCTGCGGGGGTCGGGAGTGGAGTGGGGCATCGGCGGGCGCGTCACTTGAGGAAGTAGATGACGGCGAACAGGCCGACCCAGACGACGTCGACGAAGTGCCAGTAGTACGAGACGACGATGGCGCTCGTCGCCTCCTTGTGGCCGAAGTTCTTGACCGCGAAGCCGCGGCCGATGACGAGGAGGAACGCGATGAGGCCGCCGGTGACGTGCAGGGCGTGGAAGCCGGTCGTCAGGTAGAAGGCGGAGCCGTAGGCGTTGCTGGAGAGCGTGACGCCCTCGGAGACGAGGGTCGCGTACTCGAGCACCTGGCCGGAGACGAAGACCGCGCCCAGGGCGTAGGTGAGGAAGAACCACTCGACCATGCCCCACTTGAACGGGCTGAGGCCCGTCGCACGCGGCTGCAGCCGCTCGGCGGCGAACACGCCGAACTGGCAGCTGAACGACGAGGCCACGAGGATCACCGTGTTCACGCCCGCGTAGGGGACGTTGAGGATCTGGGTCTCGGCGCCCCAGAGCTCGGGAGAGGTGCTGCGCAGGGTGAAGTAGATCGCGAAGAGGCCCGCGAAGAACATGACCTCGCTGCCCAGCCAGACGATCGTTCCGACCGCGACCGGGTTGGGTCGGTTCACTACGGGCGCGGTGGCCGTGGGGGAGAGAGAGGTGCTCGTCACACAGACCATTATGGCCGATGGCAGGGGAGGGAAGTCGCACTAGCCGGGAGGCGATCCTCGTCGCATAATCTGGGAGCCATGTCGGAAACCCTGTCCTGGCCGCACGTTCTCAGCGCACTCCTCGAGTCCTCCGATCTGAGCGTCTCCGAGGCGACGTGGGCCATGGAGCAGGTGATGGAGGGCGCGGCGACTCCGGCGCAGCTCGCCGGACTGCTGGTGGCCCTCCGGGCGAAGGGCGAGACCGTCGACGAGATCGTCGGCTTCCGCGACGCGATCCTCGACCACGCGGTGCCGCTGGACGTGGACCCGATGGCCCTGGACATCGTCGGGACGGGCGGGGACCGCTTCGGGACCGTCAACATCTCCTCCACCGCGTCGATCATCGCGGCCGCCGCCGGCACGCCCGTCGTGAAGCACGGGAACAAGGCCGCGTCCTCCTCCTCCGGCTCCTCCGACGTGCTCGCGGCACTCGGGGTCGACCTCTCCCTCTCCCCCGAGCGGGTGGCCGAGGTGTTCCGGCGGACGGGGATCGCCTTCGTCTTCGCGTCCCTCTTCCACCCCGGCTTCCGGCACGCCGGTCCGGTGCGCGCCGAGCTGGGCGTGCCGACGGTGTTCAACTTCCTCGGCCCGCTCTGCAATCCGGCCCGTCCCGAGGCCTCTGCGGTCGGGGTGGCGCACCTCGACCGGGTGCCGCTGGTCGTCGGCGTGTTCCGGACGCGCGGGGCGACGGCTCTGGTGTTCCGCGGGGACGACGGCCTCGACGAGCTCACGACCACGGGTCACAGCCACATCTGGGAGGTGTCGCGCGGCTCCGTGGTCGAGCACGACCTCGATCCGCGCGACCTGGGCCTGCCCCGCGCGCGGATCGACGACCTGCGCGGCCGTGACGCCGCCTACAACGCGAGCGTGGTGCGCTCGGTGCTCGCGGGAGACGGCGGCCCCGTCCGCGACATCGTCCTTCTGAACGCGGCCGCAGGCCTCGCGGCGTTCGACCTGGCGCGCGACCCGGACCTGGTGCGCACGCCCGTCCTGGAGCGCCTGCGGACGTCGATGGACCGCGCGGCGGAGGCCGTCGACTCCGGGGCCGCCACGGCCAAGCTCGAGGAGTGGGTCCGCGAGACGCAGCGCGCCGTCGTCCCGCTGCCGTAGGCGCGAGCGCAGGGCGTAACGTGGGGCTGCTGTCCGCGACGGTGCGGGCGGCGATCCACCACGCGCCGGATCGCCCGCAGGTCACGGGACGCCCGAGTGGTGGCCCGATCCTGGAGGAGACCTCGATGAAGAAGCTCATCAACGACCCGAAGAACGTCGTCACGGAGTCGGTGGCCGGCTTCGGCCTGGCGCACGCCGACCTGGTCCGGGTGGTGTCGGATCCCCTGTTCGTGGTGCGGGCCGACGCGCCCCGCTCGGGCAAGGTGGGCATCGTCAGCGGAGGCGGCAGCGGGCACGAGCCGCTGCACGCGGGCTTCGTCGGATTCGGGATGCTGGACGCCGCCGTCCCCGGTCCCGTCTTCACCTCGCCCACGCCCGACCCGATCGTCGCGGCCACGCAGGCCGTCGACGGCGGCGCGGGTGTGCTGCACATCGTGAAGAACTACACGGGCGACGTCCTGAACTTCGAGACCGCGGCCGACCTCGCCGGCGCCGAGGGGATCGAGGTGCGCAGCGTGATCGTCGACGACGACGTCGCGGTGAAGGACTCGCTCTACACCGCGGGCCGCCGCGGCGTGGCAGGCACCGTGCTGGTCGAGCGGATCGCGGGCGCCGCGGCCGAGCGGGGCGACTCCCTCGACGAGGTCGCGACAATCGCCGAGACGGTGATCGCGAACGTGCGCTCGATGGGCGTCGCCCTCACGCCGTGCATCGTCCCGCACGCGGGCGAGCCGAGCTTCGAGCTGGGTGAGGACGAGATCGAGATCGGCATCGGCATCCACGGCGAGCCCGGCCGGGAGAAGATCGCGCTGGAGCCGGCCGACCGCATCGTCGACCGGATCCTCGGCCCGATCCTGGAGGACCTGCCGTTCTCCTCCGGGGACGAGGTGCTGCTCCTGGTGAACGGCATGGGCGGCACGCCGCAGATCGAGCTGTACCTCGCCTACCGCCGCGCAGCCGAGGCGCTGGCCGAGAAGGGGATCACCGTCGCACGCAGCCTCGTCGGCAACTACACGACGTCGCTCGAGATGCAGGGCTTCTCGCTCACCGTCCTCAAGCTCGACGACGCCCTGACCGAGCTGTGGGACTCCCCGGTGCAGACCGCGGCGCTGCGGTGGGGACGCTGAGCGCCCGCGCGCACACCATGACCGGAACGACAGCCGCAGGAGCGGCCCACGAGGAGGAGACGACCATGCAGGACGCACAGGGAGCCGGGCTCGACGCGGCGTGGGCGACGGCGTGGATCCGCCGCGCCGCCGAGTCGATCGCGGAGCACCGGGTCGAGCTGATCACGCTCGACCGGGCGATCGGCGACGGGGACCACGGCGAGAACATGGACCGCGGCTTCCAGGCCGTGGTCGCGAAGCTGGACGGGGCGCCGGAGCAGGGGCTCCCGGCGGACGTGCTCAAGCTGGTCGCGACGACGCTCATCTCCACCGTCGGCGGCGCCTCGGGCCCGCTGTTCGGCACGGCGTTCCTGAAGGCCTCCGCCGCGGTCGCGGGCGAGGACGCGCTCGAGGGCGCGGACGTCGCAGCGCTCCTGGCCGCGGCGAGGGACGGCATCGTGCTCCGCGGCAAGGCCGAGGTGGGCGACAAGACGATGGTGGACGCGTGGACGCCGGCGGTCGACGCGGCCGCGGCCGCCGCCGAGGAGGGAGCGGCTCCGGCCGACGTCCTCGCCGCGGCGGCGGAGGCGGCGCAGAGGGGAGCGGAGTCGACGGACCCGCTGGTCGCCCGCAAGGGACGCGCCAGCTACCTCGGCGAGCGCGCCATCGGGCACCGTGATCCCGGCAGCGTGTCGACCGTTCTCCTGCTCCGCGCAGCAGCCGAGGCGGCGGCGTGAGCGTCGGGCTGGTCCTGGTCTCGCACAGCGCGCAGCTGGCGGAGGGGCTGGTCGAGCTCGCGGAGCAGATGGCGGCCTCGGTCGCGCTGGTCGCCGCGGGCGGGACGGACGACGGCGGCATCGGCACCAGCTTCGACCGCATCACGGCGGCCCTGGCGGAAGCGGACTCCGGCGAGGGGGTCGTCGTCCTCTGCGACCTCGGCTCGGCGATCATGACGGCGGAGACCGCGGTCGAGTTCCTCGACGACGACGCGCGCGCCCGGGTCCGGATCGCCGACGCCCCGCTGGTGGAGGGGGCGGTCGCGGCCGCCGTCGCCGCGGGCACGGGGGCGTCGCTGGACGAGGTGCTCGCCGCCGCGGAGTCGGCCCGGGGCGAGGCGCTCGCTGCTCCCGCCGAGGAGGCCTCGCCCGGTGACGAGCGCGTGCAGCGCCGCGTCCGCCTCATCAACCCGAACGGTCTGCACGCCCGTCCCGCGGCCGACTTCGTCACGCTCGCCGCCACCTTCGACGCCCGGATCGACGCGAACGGCAAGGACGCCACCAGCCTGCTCGGCGTGATGTCGCTGGGGCTCGACCGCGGGGACGAGGTCGTCCTCTCGGCGTCGGGGCCGCAGGCCCACGAGGCGGTCGGCCGGCTCGGCGATCTGGTCGAGTCGGGCTTCGGCGAGGTGTAGCGCGCCGTCGACCGGTCCAGGGACCGCGGAGGCGCCTCCTCCTACGCTGAGCGCATGGCCCTCCGCGGAACCCGACCCCCGTCCGTCCTGCTCCGCCGACTCGTCACCGTCCCGCGCGTCGTGCGCCGGGCGGACGCTCGTGCGGCCCGGCGGCTGAACGCCCGTCGCCCGTCGCCCGTCGTCGACGGGGCGCTCGTGGGGCTCTCCCGGGCCGCGGACCACGGAGTCCTCTGGGCCGGCGTCGGCGTCCTGCTGCTCCTGGCGGGCCGTCCCCGCGAGGCTCTGCGGGGGACCGCCTCGCTCGCCGCGGCCAGCGCGCTCGCGAATCTGGTCGGCAAGCGCGTGTTCGGCGGCGACCGGCCGCTCCTCGTCGACGTCCCGGTCGGCCGGCGCCTGGCGACGGTGCCGACGTCGGCGTCCTTCCCCTCGGGGCACGCGGCGAGCGCCGCTGCCTTCGCCGCCGGGGTCGCGCTCGAGTCGCCCCGAGTGGGGGCGGCGGTCGCCCCGCTCGCCGCCGCCGTGGCCTTCTCCCGCCTGCACGTCGGCGTCCACTGGCTCTCGGACGTCCTCGGCGGCGCGGCGCTCGGCGCGGCGGTCGCGGTCGTCGGCCGAGCCGTCCTGCCGGCCGAGCCGCGCCACGTGCCCGTCTCGGAGCGCGCGACCCGGCCCCCCGTCGACCGCAGCCCGCTGGGGGACGGCGCCGCCCTCCTCGTGGTCCTCAACCCCGGCGCGGGCCGGGACTCGCACCGCCCCGATCCCGAGCCGCTGGTCCGGGCCCGGTTCCCGAAGGCGCGCGTGCACCGGCTGACCGAGGGGGAGGACCTCGCCGACGTGGTGCGCGAGGCGCGCTCGGGGGACTCTCCGCCCCGGGTGCTCGGGATCTACGGCGGGGACGGGACCATGTCGGTCGGTGCCGCTCTCGCCCGCGCCGAGGGGATGACGCTGCTCGTGCTGCCGGGCGGGACCATGAACCACTTCGCGAAGGCGCTGGGGCTGCTCACCGTCCAGGACGCGCTCGACGCGGCGACGATCGGCGAGCGCCGCGACGTCGACGTGGCCGAGGTCGTCGCGGACGGGGGAGACCCGGTCACGGTGCTCAACACGGTCTCGATCGGCGTCTACCCGGAGTTCGTCGCGGCACGCGAGAAGCGCGAGAAGCGGATCGGGAAGCCGCTCGCCGCCGTGATCGCGGCCCTCTCGGTCGTGCGGCGCACCGATCCGTTCGAGCTCCGGCGCGACGGGCGCACGCAGCTCGTCTGGTCGTACTTCGTCGGGGTGAATCAGGAGCACCCGCGCACGGCCGCCCCGCTCGCCCGGCGTCGGCTCGACGACGGCCACCTCGACGTGCGCATCCTGCACTCAGGACGGACTCCTCGCACCCGGGGAGCGTTCTCGCTCCTGCTCGGCCGTACGGCGACCCCGGTGGTCGGCCGTGTGCCCGGCTGGCGGACACCGGTGGTGGAGTCGTTCTCGACGCCGGAGATCACCGTCGGCGCGCGCCGACCCGCGGGGGACGACCCCGAGTGGGCGCACGACGGCGAGACCGAGCGCTTCGACGGCTCCCGCGACGGATTCGACGAGGCCGTGGTGCGGATCGTGCCGCTGGGCCTGCGGGTCTACGCGACCGCGGACTAGGGGGCGGTGCCGGCCCGGTCCCCGCCGTCCGGATCCGCCAGCAGCGCGGCCAGCGCGTCGAGGGCGGCGACCTGCCCGGCCACCACCAGCGAGCGGGCCTCGTCGAGCGGGTGCCACCGGGCGTCCTCCAGCTCGGGGAAGCTGCGCAGCACGCCGGAGCCCCGCGGCCACTCCAGCTCGAAGGTGTTGCTCGCGACGAAGGCGGTGTCCGCGTGTCCGCGCCCGGCGAAGACCGTGACGGTCTTGGCCGCGCTCTGCCGGAACGCGCCGAGGAGGGTCAGCTCCCCTTCGGGCGGAGGAGCGCCGGTCTCCTCCTCGAACTCGCGGCGCGCGGCGTCCAGCGGCGTCTCGTCGCCCGTGTGCACGCCCTTCGGGATCGTCCACGCGCGGGGGCGCCGGGTCCAGAAGGGGCCGCCCATCCGCCCGAGGAACACCTCGGTGCCGGAGGGGCCCTCGCGGTGCAGCAGGATCCCCGCGCTCGTCACCGCGGCCATCGCGTCTCTCCGGTCATCCCGCCATCCTGCCCCGCGCCCGTGGAAGGATCGGCAGGACCCGCCCGCGACCGCACGGAGTGAACCATGCACGACCACGAGATCCTCCGACAGCTGCGCGACGCGCTCGGAGACGCGGTCCTGACCGAGGGCCCCGGGTTCGAGGCCGTGCACACCGACAAGTCGGGCTTCTCCGCACCGGGTCGCGCGCTCGCGCTCGTCGCTGCGCGCTCGGTCGAGGACGTGCAGGCGGCGCTGCGCATAGCGACGGAGCACCGGCTCCCGGTCGTGCCGCGCGGAGCGGGAACGGGCCTCGCTGCCGGGGGAGTGGCGAGCGGGGGAGCGCTCGTCCTCTCGACCGCCGCGATGGACCGCATCCTCGAGGTGTCTCTCGAGGACGAGCTGGCGGTGGTCGAGCCCGGGGTCATCAATCAGGCGCTGTCGGACGCTGTCGCTCCGCACGGCCTCGTGTTCTCGCCCGACCCCGCGAGCCGCGCGATCTCGAGCATCGGCGGCAACATCGCGACGAACGCCGGGGGGCTGCTGTGCGCCAAGTACGGCGTGACCCGGGAGGCGGTGCTCGGGTTGACGGTCGTCCTCCCCGACGGGCGACTGCTCCGCACCGGCCGCCGCAGCGTGAAGGGAGTCACAGGGTACGACCTCACCGCGCTCCTGACCGGCTCCGAGGGGACGCTGGGCGTCATCGTGGAGGCCACCGTGAAGCTCCGCCCGATCCCGACCGGGCGCGTGGTCACGGTCGGCGCGTACTTCCCGAGCGTCGTCGCCGCGGCAGCCGCCTCCGCCGCGATCACCGCCGCGCGGCTCCGTCCCGCGGTGATGGAGCTGATGGACGAGGCGGCGCTCGCCGCGATCTCGCGCTACACCGGAGCGATGCTGGACCGCGGTGCCGCCTACCTCCTCGTCCAGACGGACGGCGGAGGAGCGGCGGAGGAGTCGCAGCGCGTCCTCGACATCGTGACCGCCTCCGGGGGCGCCGCCGAGGCGACCGAGGACCCGGCCGAGGGTGAGGCTCTGCTGGCCGTCCGCCGGGCCTTCCACCCGGCGCTCGAGGCGGAGGGCCGCGTGCTGATCGAGGACGTCTGCGTGCCCCGCTCCGCGCTGCCGGCGATGTTCGCGGCGATCCGCGGCATCGAGGAGCGGACGGGGCTCAGCATCCCCACCGTCGCCCACGCGGGGGACGGGAACCTCCATCCGAACTTCGTGCTGCCCGCGGGGGACGGACCCGTGGGGGAGGACGTCTGGGGCGCCGCGGCGGAGCTCTTCCGCACGGCCCTGGCCCTCGGCGGCACGCTCACGGGCGAGCACGGCGTGGGACTGCTCAAGCGGCGCTGGCTGGCGGAGGAGCTGGGCGAGGACTCGCTGGCGCTCCAGCGCGGGATCAAGGCCGTGTTCGACCCGCTGGGGATCATGAACCCGGGGAAGGTCTTCTGAGGAGGGCGCCCCGGGCTACAGCAGCTCGGCCGTGATCATCGAGGCGGTGAGCACGATCGTCGCCGCGGACATCAGCCAGTAGAGGACCGTCTCGCGCCAGGACCCGGCGGAGCCCAGGACGGGCAGCGCGGCGTAGCCGCCGGTGGTCCAGACGTGGCGCAGCGGTGTCCGGCGCAGGCGCCGCGGCAGGCGCACGCGCAGCGGCCACAGCCAGTTGATCCCGCCGGTCGTGAGGGCGTCGCCGGCCACGTGCACGAGGTAGCCCAGCGTCGCGGCGACCCGGAGCCACGCCCAGGTGCCGTCGGCGAGCGCGACGAGCAGGACCGTGACGACCGTCGCCCCGGCCCAGGCGATGCGCCAGGAGGGGGCGGCCCGGACGGCCTTCGCGGCGAACGCGAGGGCGGGCAGCGTGAGCACGGCGGCCACGGCGACGGGGCCGACGACCGGCACCGGGAAGCGCAGCGCCGTGAGCACCGGCACCAGGTACCAGACGACGGCGACCGCGAGCAGCGAGTGCATCCCGTGCCGGTGCCCTCCGCTGATCCGGCCCGCGGTCGCCGTGAGCAGGGAGGCGCCCGGCGCCGAGCGGGAGACGGTCGCGCTCGCGTGGTCCGCGTCGGGCACCAGGGCCCAGCCGGCGGCGACTCCGAGGCCGACCAGTCGGAGGTCGAGCGGGAGACCCGCGAGGCCGAGGGGCCCGGCGACGGCGGGCACGGAGGCGGAGACGGCCCAGGCGAGCGCACCGGAGACGGCGTGCGAGCGGCCCATCATCGCGGGTCGGCTCCTTCGACTGGGCGCTGCGAGGCCGGAGGACGACCGCGGCGGGACGAGAGAACCCCCGGCCGAGTGCGTGAGCACGGACCGGGGGTGAGGGTGGGCGATACCGGACTCGAACCGATGACCTCTTCCGTGTGAAGGAAGCGCGCTACCAACTGCGCCAATCGCCCAGGGGGACGTGCTGGACGACCCGAGAGACGATCGTAGCGGATCCGCGGGGCCCGGATGCACCGCCGACGCCCGCCACGCCCGGGTGAACGGACGGCGACGAGCCGGTTTCGCGCGGAAAGACGCGGATCGGACTCCGAGCGGCGGGATCGGCGTCCGCTCGATTTGGATTCCGGCGCCGCTGTCGTATACATTCTTCTAGGTCGAGCCGGGCAGCGAAAGCGCCGGACAGACAGCAAGACAGCAAGGCAGCAAGACAGCACGACACGCAAGACTGCAACACCAGTACGACCTACATGCGGATGTGGCGCAGCGGTAGCGCATCACCTTGCCAAGGTGAGGGTCGCGAGTTCGAATCTCGTCATCCGCTCGAACACCGGTCCTCGGACCGGCGTCATCGGGACGGCACCCTCGGGTGCCTCCCACCTGGTCGGCCCTCGGGCCGCCGACACCGAATCCCGTACACGGTGGATTGGCCGAGAGGCGAGGCAGCGGCCTGCAAAGCCGTATACACGGGTTCGAATCCCGTATCCACCTCGATCGTTCACCGAACGAGGCGCTCCGCACGGAGCAACGGGCGATTGGCGCAGCGGTAGCGCGCTTCCCTGACACGGAAGAGGTCACTGGTTCGATCCCAGTATCGCCCACCACGAGAACCCCCGGCCCCTGGCCGGGGGTTCTGTCGTTCCCGGCTCCGGCGCTACCCTCGCAGGATGCCCGCCCCGATCCCCGTCGACGACCAGGGCACCCTCCTGCGGCTCGTCTCGCGGGACGACGGACCGGCCCTCGCCGCCGCGTACCGGCGCAACCGCCGGCACCTCGCGCCCTGGGAGCCGACGCGCTCGACCCGCTTCTTCGAGGCGGGGGGCCAGACCGACGCCGTCGCGGACGCGCTCGCCGCGCACCGCGCCGGCAGCGTCCTCCCGCTCGTCCTCGACGCGGGCGGCGTGATCGTCGGTCGGCTGACCCTCGCGAACATCGTCCGCGGCGCCTTCGACAGCGGCGATCTCGGCTACTGGCTCGACAGCGATCTGGAGGGCCGCGGCGTGATGACCCGCGCGGTCGGAGCCGTCCTGCGCACCGCGCGGGAGGATCTGGGGCTGCACCGCGTGCAGGCCGGGACGCTCCTCCACAACGTCGGATCGCAGACCGTGCTGCAGCGCAACGGCTTCGAGCGGATCGGCGTCGCGCGGCGCTACCTGCGGATCGCCGGGGAGTGGCAGGACCACGTCCTCTTCCAGGCACTGCTCGAGGGCGGCCCGCTCCAGCCTCCGCCGACTCCGCTCGTCTAGGGTGAGCGGCGCCGGCCTTCTCCCGGCGCTCCGAGCGGGAGGGACGCGCCCATGACCACGCGGCACATCGGCGGACGAGAGTTCGACTTCGAGCGGCAGGTGGCCGTGATGGCGGTCGTGAACCGCACACCCGACTCCTTCTACGACAAGGGCTCCACCTTCGCTCTGGACAGCGCCATCGCGGCCGCCGTGCGCGCCGCGGAGCTCGGCGCCGACTGGGTCGACATCGGCGGAGTGCCGTTCGGCCGCGGCCCCGCTGTCACGCTCCAGGAGGAGCTCGACCGGGTCGTCCCCGTCGTGGCGGGCATCGCGGAGCGGAGCGACGTGGTCGTCTCGGTGGACACGACGAGCGCAGAGGTCGCGCGCGCGAGCATCGCCGCGGGCGCCTCCGTCATCAACGACACGAGCGGGCTGCACGACCCCCGGATGCTCGAGGTCGTCGCCTCCTCCTCCGCTCAGCTCGTCATCACCCACAGCGTGGGCGCTCCCCGCAGCGAGCCGGAGAGACCCGAGTACGACGACGTCGTGGCGACGGTGGTCGACCACCTGCGGAGCCGCGTCGATCGCGCGCTCTCGGGTGGAGTGCCTGCCGGGAGGATCATCGTCGATCCGGGTCACGACCTGAACAAGAACACCCTGCACACGCTCGAGCTCACCCGCCGGCTGGGCGAGGTGGCCGCGCTCGGCTTCCCGGTGCTCGCCGCGGTCTCCAACAAGGACTTCATCGGCGAGGCGCTGGACCGGCCGCAGGGGGAGCGCCTCGAGGGCTCCCTCGCCGCCGCGGTGATCTGCATCCTGAACGGTGCGCGGATCGTGCGCATGCACGACGTGCGCCAGGCGGTGGACGCCGTGCGGATGACGGAGGCGGTGCTGGGCTGGCGGGCGCCCGTCTTCCTCCGCCACAACGTGGAGCCGGCGGCGTGAGCGCCCGAATCGACGGCCTGTCGCCGGCCGGGCAGGACCTGTCCGACCAGGCTCTGGTGGCCCTCTACGCGGACGGGGCCGGCGAGCAGTGGCTCCGGGTCAACTTCGTCGCGAGCGTCGACGGAGCGGTCACCCGCGACGGCGTCTCGGGCGATCTCGGGGGCGCGGCGGACCTGCGCGTGTTCGACCTGCTCCGCCGGCTCGCCGACGTCGTGCTCGTCGCGGCCGGCACGGTGCGGACCGAGGGCTACGGCCCGATGGTGCTGAGCGACGAGTCCGTGCGGGCGCGGCTCGGCACCGGGCTCGCCCCGCAGCCCGTCTTCGCGATCGTCTCAAGGTCGCTCGACCTCGATCCCGCCTCGCGGTTCTTCACCGAGGCGCCGGTGCGCCCGATCGTCGTGACCACCGGCTCCTCGCCGGCCCGCCGCCGCGCGGAGCTCGCCGAGGTCGCCGTCGTGCTCGTCTGCGGCGACGCAGAGCTCGACGCGACGCGGATGCGGGCGCAGCTCGCGGAGCGGGGGCTCGGCAGGATCCACTGCGAGGGCGGTCCGTCGCTGCTCGGGACCCTCCTCGCCGCGGACGCCGTCGACGAGCTCTGCCTGACCGTCGCTCCGACGCTCGAGGCGGGGGACTCCGGGAGGCTCGCCCGCGGCGACGTCCCCGGGCCGCGCCCGCAGCACCTGGCGCACGTGCTCAGCGCCGGCGACACGCTGCTCCTGCGCTACCTCCGCCGGCGCTGACCCGCCCTACTCGCGGCGCCGCTCGTTCCCGTCGCGCTTGGCCTCGGAGGCCGGACGGGCGGCGATCACGGGGTGGGCGCCGGTGAAGCCGTCACGGGCGGACGCGATCGCCAGGATGCGCGGCTTCGCGACGTGCCAGCCCACGATCAGGGCGGGCACGCCGACCACCGCGACGATCCCCACGGTCCAGGTGCCGGTCGGGAAGTCGACGGCGATGAGGACCACCACGATCACCAGGAACGCCAGGGTGAGCCACGAGGTCACCGGGGCGCCGGGCATCCGGAAGGACGGGCGCTCCAGGCGCCCCTGAGCCGCCCAGCGCTGCAGCTGCATCTGGCAGAGGACGATCATGCCCCAGCCCGTGACGATGCCCAGCGCCGAGACGTTGAGGACGATCTCGAAGGCCTCGGACGGCACGAAGAGGTTCAGCACGATCCCGATCAGGGTGATGCTCGCCGTGAGCAGGATGCCGCCGTAGGGGACGCCCTGCTTGTTCATCCGGCCGGTGAAGGCGGGGGCGGAGCCGTTGAGCGCCATGGAGCGGAGGATGCGGCCGGTCGAGTAGAGCCCGGCGTTGATGCTGGAGAGCGCGGCCGTCAGCACGACGAAGTTCATGATCGATCCGGCGATCTCGCCCGAGGAGCCGTCGCCCAGCGAGCCGAAGAACGTGACGAACGGGCTCTCGCCCTTCGAGTAGGCCGTGTAGGGCAGCAGCAGTGTCAGCAGCAGCACCGAGCCGACGTAGAAGACGGCGATGCGCAGGATGACCGAGTTGATGGCGCGTGGGATGACCTTCGCCGGCTCCGCGGTCTCGCCCGCCGCCGTGCCGACCAGCTCGACTCCGGAGTAGGCGAACACCACGCCCTGGACGACCAGGACGCTGGCGATCAGGCCGCCGGGCAGGATGCCGCCGTTGTCGGTCCAGAGGCTGATCCCGGGGTCCACGGCGACGCCGCCGGACTGCAGCGGCCAGCCCGCGGCGAGCACGACGACGCCGATCACCAGGAAGACCACCAGCGCCGTGACCTTGATGAGCGCGAACCAGAACTCCAGCTCCCCGAAGACCTTGACCGAGACGAGGTTCAGCGAGAGCACGACGACCAGGGCGATGAGTGCGAGGAGCCACTGGGGCACGGAGGAGAAGAGCGACCAGTACTTCACGTACAGGGCCACCGCGGTGACGTCGGCGATCGCGGTCATCGCCCAGTTCAGGAAGTACATCCATCCGGCGACGAAGGCGGCCTTCTCGCCCAGGAACTCGCGGGCGTAGGAGATGAAGGAGCCCGAGCTCGGCCGGTGCAGGACCAGCTCGCCGAGCGCGCGGAGGATCAGGTAGGCGAAGACGCCGCAGACCGCGTACACGACGACGAGCGAGGGACCGGCGGTGGCGAGTCGGCCGCCGGCGCCGAGGAAGAGGCCGGTGCCGATCGCGCCGCCGATGGCGATCATCTGCAGCTGCCGGGGCTTGAGGCCGGGACGGTAGCCCTCCTGCTCCTTCGAGAAGTCGGGCTGCACGGGCCCGCGGTCGTCGTCGCTCTGCGTCACGGGGGCTCCCTCGTCACCGGATCGCGCCGGGCGGCTGATCCGGCACGCCCGTCAGGGTAAGGGCGCGCTGCTCGGAGGAGGCGGGTGGCGCGGTCCGCGGCATGCGGATCCTCTCAGGATCGGGGCGCCTACCCTGAGGGCATGAGCGGTCCGGACCTCGCACGGCAGTCCTCGCTCGAGGGCGTCCGGATCCCGTCGCCGGCGAGGCGCCTGAACGGCGGCACCGATCCGGCGCTCGTCTGGCGCAACGAGCTCGACGGGCTGACCTTCCGCGTGGACGCCGGGTACCTGAAGTGGAATCCCCGGTCCACGGGCGTCGACCTCCGTCGCGAGATCGCGCGTCTGCGCTGGCTGGAGGGGCGGATCGACGCGCCCCGGATCCTGGAGGCGGGCGAGGACGAGGAGGGGCAGTGGCTCCTCACCGCACCGCTGGCCGGGCGGAGCGCCGTCGACCCGGAGTGGACAGCCCGGCCGGAGGAGGCCGTCCGCGCGATCGCGGCCGGCCTGCGGGCGGTCCACGCGCTCCCCGTCGACGCGGTGCCCGAGGAGCTGCGCGACGACTCCTGGTTCGCGCGCCGGCCGTCGGCGCTCGGCGCGGCTCCGGAGCTCGTGGACCCCGTCGTGGTGCACGGCGACGCGTGCGCTCCGAACACGCTCGTCGACGACGACGGACGCTGGAGCGGCACGGTCGACGTCGGCGACCTGGGCGTGGGTGACCGCTGGGCGGATCTGGCGGTCGCCGCCGTCAGCCTCGGCTGGAACTACGGCCCCGGCCACACCCCGCTGCTCCTCGCGGAGTACGGAGCGGATCCGGACGACGAGCGCGCGGCCTACTACCGCGCGCTCTGGTCGTCCGAGTCCTGAGTCACTTCTTCTTCGCGGCCTCGTCGTCCTGGGCCGTGCCCTGGTCGCTGCGGTTCTCGCTCGCCAGCCGCAGCCAGCGCCCGTCGCGGACGTCCTTCTCGTGCACGGCCGCCTTCTTGTCGCTCGCGGCGGTGTCGCGCGGGGGGAGCTGGATGGTCTCCTCCGCCTCGATGCCCGCCTGCAGCTCGCGTCCGCGCTCGAGCTCGGCGTCGAACTCCGCGCCGAAGAGCAGGGCGATGTTGGTGATCCAGATCCAGAGGAGGAAGACGATCACCGCGCCGAGCGAGCCGTAGGTCTTGTTGTAGTTGGAGAAGTTGGCCACGTAGAACGCGAAGCCGGTCGAGGCGATCAGCCAGATCGCCAGGGCGACGATCGATCCGATGCTGATCCAGCGGAACTTCGGCTGGCGGATGTTGGGCGCCCAGTAGTACAGGGTCGCGACGATCACGATCGCGATGACCACGAGCACCGGCCATTTCGCGATGTTCCACACGGTGAGGGCGGCGGGGCCGAGGCCCACGACGTCGCCGACGGCGGTCGCGACCGGTCCGCTGAGCACGAGGATGAGCGCCGCGATCACGATCAGGACGACCGTCACCACGGTCACGCCGAGCATCGTCGGGCGGAGCTTCCAGAAGGGGCGCCCCTCGTCGATCTGGTAGACGCGGTTCATCGCGCGGCCGAAGGCGCCGACGTAGCCGGAGGCGGACCAGATCGCTCCGACGACACCGGTCACGAAGGCGAGACCCGCGGCGGAGGAGCTGGTCAGCGCCTGGATCGGGTCGCGCAGCAGGTCGACGACCTCGCTCGACGCGAGGTTCCCGATCAGGTCGAGCACCAGATCAGTGGTGGCCTGCGCCTGGCCGAAGAGCCCCAGCACCGACACGATCGCGAGCAGGGCGGGGAAGAGCGCGAGCACGGCGTAGTAGGTGAGCGCGGCGGCGAGGTCGGTGCACTGGTCAGCGCCGAACTCGCGGGCCGTCTTCTTGAGGACGTAGAACCAGGAGCGCTTGGTGATGTCGGTGACGTCGTCGGGCTTCCGGGAATCGTCGGGATCGGGCGCTGTCTTCTCGCGGGTCGTGCTCTGCTCGGCCATGCGGACACGCTACGGGGCCGACAGTCGTCGGACGGCCCCCTTGACGGCGCGGCCGGTCGTGTCGCGGGTCAGGCTCGGCGCTGGCGCGCAGCGGCGAGGGTGCCGAAGAGGAGGAAGGAGCAGGTCGCGGCGAGGACGGTCAGCAGGGGAGCCTCCCAGCCGCCGCTCGCGTCGTGCGCGAACCCGATGACGGTCGGGGCGGTGGCGGCCACGGCGTAGCCGATCCCCTGCACCGTGGCCGAGAGCCGCGACGCGTGGGCGTCGGAGCGGGAGAGCCGCACGACGAGCACGAAGACCACCGTGAATCCTCCGCCCTGGGCCGCGCCGCCCAGCACGCACCAGAGCGCCCAGAGCTGCGGCGCGAGCAGCAGCCCCGCCGGCACCGTGCACCAGAGGAGGCCGACGAGCACGATGCTCCCCAGCGGTCCGAGCCTCCGGACCAGGAGCGGGACGCCGAGGGCGCCGGCGACCGCGGCGAGCTGGAACACCGAGGCGCTCGCGCCCGCGGTCGCGATCGAGAAGCCGTTGCGGTCGACGAGCAGCGAGGGGAGCCACGCCGTCACTCCGTAGTACGAGAACGCCTGGCTCGAGAAGCAGAGCGCGAGCGCCAGCACGGTCGCGCTGCGGAAGATCCGCGGAGCCGGTGCGGCCGGTGCGCGGTCGGCGCGGGACGGGCGGGGAGTCGGACGCAGGGCCGCCCGAGGCCCTACGGCCACGAGCCAGCCGGCCAGAGCGAGGGCGTTGAGGGCGAGCCAGACGAGCAGGGCGCCGCGCCAGCCGAGCGCCAGAGCGAGCGGAGCGGTGCCGAGCGAGGTGATCGTCGAGCCGACGTTGAGGGCTGCGGTGTAGACGCCCGTCGTGAGGTCGACGCGCTCGGGAGCGACGTCCCGCCGGATCACGACGGGGAGGACGACGTTGCCGATCGTGATGGAGACGCCGATCAGGATGGTGCCCGCCACGGCCGGTCCCACGTCGCCGATCGATCGGACGATCGTGCCGAGCGCGACGCCGATCACCGTGACGGTCACGGCGGCGTCGGGTCCCGCGCGGCGGATCACCAGGAGGGCGAGCGGAGTCGCCAGGGCGAAGCAGAGCACGGGGATGCTGGTGAGGATCCCCGCCTGGCCCGCGGACAGCGCGAGGTCCTCGCGCACCGCGTCGATGATGGGCGCGACGGCGACGATCGGACCGCGCAGGACCAGCGCGACCAGGGCGACCGCCACGACGAGGAGCCAGGGAGCGCTCCGGCGCGCGGTCATCGGGGCGTCGAGGGCCGCGGCACCCCGGTCAGCCGGCCAGGCCGGGGACCCCGGCCGAGAGGTTGCCGACGATGGTGAAGACGCCCGACACCAGACCGAGGATCCCGGTGACGAGTCCGGCCGTCGCGAGCCCGCGACCGCCTCCGACGAGCGGTGCGGCCGCCCGGCCCTTCGCCGAGAAGACGATGGCGAGGATCGAGGGGATCAGCAGCGGATTGATCAGCAGGCTCAGGACGCCGAGCACGAGGCTCGCGATCGCCATGGGGTTGCGGCCCGCCGCGGAGGACGGGGCGGACGGATAGGCGTACAGCTCCTGCTCCGGAGCGCCCGGGGGCGTGCCGTAGGCGGGAGCGGGCGCCGAGGAGGACGGGCGGGACCGGTCCGTCCACGCCGCGCCGTCCCAGTAGAGCTCCGAGCCGAGGTCGGCCGGGTGCGGGTACCACCCGGGCGCGGGCAGCGGAGCGGAGTCGTCGGGCATGGGGCGAGTCTAGAGCGGCGCCGATCAGCTCTTGGGCTGCTCGAAGCCGAGCGCGTTCCCGTCGGGATCGAGGATCCAGGCCGCCCAGACGCTGCCGCGGTCGGCCACGCCGTTCTCGGTGCGCAGCTCGTCGCTGTCGTAGTCCTCCGGAGCCACGCCCCGAGTCGCCAGCGCGTCCAGCTCGGCGCGCAGGTCGGCCACCCGCCAGGCGGCCTTGGTCTGCTCGTCCTTCGAGCCCGTGGTGCTGGCGGTGACGGTGAGCCGGGTGCCGCCGCAGGAGTAGGCGATCGCCGACTCGCTCTCCTCGAGGACCTCCAGTCCCAGGGAGCCGGCGTAGAAGGCGCGGGAGGCGGCGAGGTCGCGGGAGAGCAGAACGGGGCCGATGGGGGAGTCTGAGAGCACGGTGAGTCCTTTCGTCGGTGCGCCTCCAGTCGACGCCCGCTGCGGCCCGGCGCGGAAGGGGTTGCCACCGGGCCGGCCGGAGGGGGCTGGCGCGGCAGAATGGCCTCGGCCGTGCCCGCCGCGCGGCCGGGAGGAGCCCTCATGAGCTGGACCATCGACGAGGTGGCGTGGACCCACCCGGACGCCGAGCGTCTGCGCGACGCGCAGCGGCGCGAGCTCGACGAGCGCTACGGCAACGACGACCACGAGCCCGGCACGCCGCCCTCGGCCGACGACGTGCCCGTCTTCCTCGTCGCCCGCGACGCGAGCGGCACGGCGCTGGCCTGCGGCGGACTGCGGCCTCTCGACGACGACGTCCTCGGACCGGGGGCGATCGAGGTGAAGCGGATGTTCGCCGACCGCGCCGCCCGCGGCACCGGAGCGGCCACGGCCGTCCTGCGCGCGCTCGAGGCGCGGGCGGCCGCTCTGGGCACGACGCGCCTGGTGCTGGAGACCGGGACGCTCCAGCCCGACGCGATGCGGTTCTACCTCCGGGAGGGCTACCACGCCATCCCGCCGTTCGGCGCCTACATCGGGTCCGAGCACTCGGTCTGCTACGCCCGCGATCTCGCTCCCGGCGCCTGAGCGTCAGCGGCGCAGGGTCTCCACCGGGTACTCGCCGAAGCGGCGGTGGTACGCCCCCGAGAAGCGGCCCTGGTTGAGGAAGCCCCAGCGCGCGGAGACGGCGCGCACGGTCTCCTCGCCCGGAGCGCCCTCGCGCAGCTCGACGCGCGCCCGGTCGAGACGCACGCCGCGCAGGTAGCCGAGCGGAGTGTCGCCGAAGTGCCTCCGGAACGCGGCCTGCAGCGCCCGCGGAGTGAGCCCCGCCGCTGTCGCGATGTCGGACACGGTGACGGGCGACGCGGCGAACGCGTGCAGGAACTCGGCGGCACGCAGCAGGTGCTCGAGCCCCGGCCGCAGCACCTGCGCCGGAACGACGACCGGCCGGTGCGCGAAGGTCGCGAGCAGGTGCAGAGCGACGCCGCGCTCGGCCGCCACGAGCTGCAGCGCTGTCGCCTCGCGGCCCGACCGGAGGACGCCCGCGAAGTCGTCGACCGCCCGCCACCAGCCCGGGAGTGCCGACGCGGAGGCGATCGAGCGGTGGTCGAAGACGAGCGGCAGCGGCACGCCGTCGCCGGCCTCGGACGCGACCTGCTCGAGGAGGCCGGCGGCCACGTGCACGAGCCGCTGCTGGAAGTCGCGGCTGACGAACTCGAACGGACGCGCGCTGGGGAACACGACCGGCCGCCCCGGCAGGTGGACGATCCGATCGCCCTCCGGGTCCACGACGCTCGTGCCGGAGAGGAACCACGAGACGACGTACTCGCCCGCCGGACGCAGCCCCCCGGACACGGAGCCCCGGAAAACAGACGTCCGCAGGCTCACGCCCTCGCTCCCGGAGACGTCGTAGCGGAAGGAGAAGGGCCGCTCGACCGGTTCCGTCCGGAATCCCGACCCGCCGTAGCCGTCCGAGTAGAAGCGCCGCGCCTCCTCCAGGTCGGCCCCGGAGCGCGTGAAGCGCTGCAGCGCAGGACCGGCACCCATCGGACCAGGATGCCACCTGGACGGATTGCGCACCGGTCGGCCCCGCGCCCCTCTCCGGGGCACGTCCTGTCGGCAGGGTGACGGGGTCGGACGACACGGACGGAGACGCATGGAGATCAGCGCACGCAGACTCGCGGCACGCGACGCGGTGGCCGTCGTCGCCGTGCTCGCCGCACTCGAGGGGGCGCTCGCCGTGGACTCCCTGCCGTCCGGCCTGGAGGAGGTCCTCCTGCACCAGCTCGAGCGCAGCTCGCTCGTGCTCCCCCGCGCCGACCGGGACGAGTTCGCCTCCGCTCTGCGCGCGCTCGGCGTCCGCGTGCTCGACGCGCTCGGGTAGAGGCCGCCGCCGACTACAGTCGAGGGGTCAACCGAGCCCGAGGAGTGCCCGCACGTGTCGAACGAACCGTCGAATCCCGCAGAGAACGAGTCCCACTCGGTCGTCACCGAGGCGGGCACGGGATTCACGCACTTCACCGACCGGGCCGTGGTCGCGATCCGCGTCAACGGGGAGCTCAAGGACCTCGCCGCCGACGTCGTGCCGGGCGACCGCATCGAGCCGGTGCTCATCTCCTCGCCGGACGGGCTGAACATCCTCCGCCACTCCGCGGCCCACGTGCTCGCGCAGGCGGTGCAGCAGATCAACCCGGAGGCGAAGCTGGGCATCGGCCCGCCCGTCACCGACGGCTTCTACTACGACTTCGACGTCGAGGAGCCCTTCACGCCCGAGGCGATGAAGGCGCTCGAGAAGGCGATGGACCGCATCGTCCGCCAGGGCCAGCGGTTCGTGCGCCGCGTCGTCTCCGAGGAGGAGGCGCGCGCCGAGCTCGCCGGCGAGCCCTACAAGCTCGAGCTGATCGGGATCAAGGGAGGGGGAGCCGAGGACGAGAGCGTCGAGGTCGGCGGCGCCGAGCTCACCATCTACGACAACGTCGACCCGCGTTCCGGCGAGACGGTCTGGAAGGACCTCTGCCGCGGTCCGCATCTGCCCAACACCCGCATGATCGGCAACGGCTACGCCCTGACCCGCAACGCTGCCGCCTACTGGCGCGGCTCGGAGAAGAACCCGCAGCTGCAGCGCGTCTACGGCACCGCGTGGCCCACGAAGGACGAGCTGCGCGAGCACCAGGCCCGCCTCGAGGAGGCGGCGCGCCGCGACCACCGCAAGCTCGGCCACGAGCTCGACCTGTTCTCCTTCCCGGACGAGATCGGCTCCGGCCTCGCGGTCTTCCACCCCAAGGGCGGGATCATCCGCTACGAGATCGAGCAGTACATGCGCGAGCAGCTGCTCGCCCACGACTACGAGCTCGTCTACACGCCGCACATCACCAAGGGCGACCTGTTCCTCACGAGCGGGCACCTGCAGTGGTACTCCGAGGGGATGTTCCCCCCGATGCACCTCGACGAGCTGCAGGACGAGGACGGCAACGTCACCCGCCAGGGCCAGGACTACTACCTCAAGCCCATGAACTGCCCGTTCCACAACCTGATCTTCCGCTCGCGCGGCCGCAGCTACCGCGAGCTCCCCCTGCGCCTGGCCGAGTTCGGCACCGTGTACCGCTACGAGAAGAGCGGCACCCTGCAGGGCCTCACCCGCGTGCGCGGCCTGACCCAGGACGACGCCCACATCTACGTCGCGCAGGAGGACGTGTCGGCCGAGCTGACCCGCAACCTCGAGTTCGTGCTGCAGGTGCTGCGCGACTACGGCCTCGACGACTTCTACCTCGAGCTGTCCACGAACGAGGAGGGCAACCCGAAGTTCGTCGGTGCGCCCGAGCAGTGGGAGGAAGCGATCGAGTCGCTGCGCGCGGTCGCCGTCGCCTCCGGTCTCGAGCTGGTGCCGGATCCGGGAGGAGCGGCGTTCTACGGTCCGAAGATCTCGGTGCAGGCGCGCGACGCCATCGGCCGCACCTGGCAGATGTCGACCATCCAGCTCGACTTCAACCAGCCCGAGCGCTTCGAGCTCGAGTACACGGCCTCGGACGGCTCGAAGAAGCGGCCCGTGATGATCCACCGCGCGCTCTTCGGCTCCATCGAGCGCTTCTTCGCGATCCTCACCGAGCACTACGCCGGGGCGTTCCCGGTCTGGCTGTCGCCGGTCCAGGTCGTGGGCATCCCGATCGCCGACGAGTACCTGCCCTACCTCGAGGAGGTCGTCGGCGAGCTCAAGCGGTCGGGCATCCGCGCCGAGATCGACTACTCCAGCGACCGGATGCAGAAGAAGATCCGCAACGCCACGCTGCAGAAGGTGCCCTTCCAGATGATCGTGGGGGAGAAGGACCGCGACGCCGGAGCCGTCAGCTTCCGCTTCCGCGACGGCACGCAGGAGAACGGGATCCCGGTCGCCGACGCCGTCGCGCGCATCCGCGAGGCCGTCGCCTCGAAGGCGCAGGTCTGAGCGTGAGCGACGGCTGCGTGCCCGAGGGGGCGGAGGGCTCGGCGCACCTCGCCGGGGTTCCCGACGAGTTCCAGCGCCTGTGGACGCCGCACCGGATGGTCTACATCCAGAAGGGGCAGCCCGGAGCCGACGACTGCCCCTTCTGCGTGGCGCCGACGCTGAGCGACGAGGAGGCCCTCATCGTCGCCCGCGGGGAGCACGCCTACGTCCTGCTGAACCTGTTCCCGTACAACTCCGGCCACCTCCTGGTCTGCCCGTACCGGCACATCCCGCTCTACGACGAGGCCACTCCCGAGGAAGTGGCCGAGATCGGAGCGCTCACGCAGACGGCGATGCGCGTCGTCCGCTCGGTCTCGAACAACGACGGCTTCAACCTCGGGATGAACCAGGGCGCGGTCGCGGGAGCGGGGATCGCCGCGCACCTGCACCAGCACGTGGTTCCGCGCTGGGCGACCGACGCGAACTTCTTCCCGATCATCGCCCGCACGAAGGCGCTCCCGCAGCTGCTCGGCGACGTGCGGGCGAGCCTCGCGGCGGCCTGGCCGAGCCTCTAGACCGCCGCTCGGCCCCCTGTCCAGCGCCGCGGACGGCGGGCGCCGTCTCGTAGACTCGGAGCTGCCGTCGGCGGAAGTCGCCGCACAGAACAGGACTCGCGAACATGACCGACACCACCACTCCGACCTCGTCCGCTCCCGAGCAGTTCGGCTCGAGCCGCGTCAAGCGCGGTCTCGCCGAGATGCTCAAGGGCGGCGTCATCATGGACGTCGTCGACGCCGATCAGGCCCGCATCGCGGAGGACGCCGGCGCGGTCGCCGTCATGGCGCTCGAGCGCGTCCCCGCCGACATCCGCTCGCAGGGCGGCGTCGCACGCATGAGCGACCCCGACCTGATCGACGGCATCGTCTCCGCCGTGTCGATCCCCGTCATGGCGAAGGCGCGCATCGGCCACTTCGTCGAGGCGCAGATCCTGCAGGAGCTCGGCGTCGACTACATCGACGAGTCCGAGGTCCTCTCGCCCGCCGACTACGTGAACCACATCGACAAGTGGAACTTCACCGTCCCCTTCGTCTGCGGAGCGACCAACCTGGGCGAGGCGCTGCGCCGCATCACCGAGGGCGCAGCGATGATCCGCTCGAAGGGCGAGGCCGGCACCGGCGACGTCTCCGAGGCGACCAAGCACATTCGCACGATCTCCGGCGAGGTCAACCGCCTGAAGGCGATGACCAAGGACGAGCTCTACGTCGCCGCGAAGGAGCTGCAGGCCCCCTACGACCTGGTCGTCGAGATCGCCCGGACCGGCAAGCTCCCCGTCGTCCTCTTCACCGCCGGCGGGGTCGCGACCCCGGCCGACGCGGCGCTGATGATGCAGCTGGGCGCCGACGGCGTGTTCGTCGGCTCCGGCGTCTTCAAGTCGGGCGAGCCCGCCAAGCGCGCGGCCGCGATCGTGAAGGCGACCACCTTCTTCGACGACGCGAAGGTCGTCGCGGAGGCCTCGCGCGGCCTGGGCGAGGCGATGGTCGGCATCAACGTGGCCGACGTGCCCGCGCCGCACCGCCTCGCCGAGCGTGGCTGGTAGCGCCGACGCGCCGCTCGCCGGCGCAGGATCGACGCGGGAGTCCCTCGAGGGGCTCCGCGTCGGGGTCCTCGCGCTGCAGGGCGACTTCCGCGAGCACGCGCACGTCCTGCGCGAGCTGGGCGCCGAGGTGGTGCTGGTGCGACGCCCGGAGGAGCTCGCCGCCGTCGCGGGGCTGGTCATCCCGGGCGGCGAGTCCACGGTGATGGACAAGCTGTCGCGCCTCTTCGGCCTCGCGGAGCCGGTCGTCGAGGCGATCGGGGCGGGCATGCCCGTCTACGGGACCTGCGCCGGGCTGATCATGCTCGCCGACCGGGTCCTCGACCGCATCGACGGCCAGAGCAGCTTCGGCGGCCTGGACGTGTCGGTCCGGAGGAACGCGTTCGGCAACCAGCTCGACTCCTTCGAGACCGATCTCGACGTGCCGGCCATCGGCGATCCGCCGGTGCACGCGGTCTTCATCCGCGCACCGGTCGTGGAGGAGCTGGGGGAGCGGGCGACCGCGCTCGCCAGCGTCGCCGACGGGCGGGTGGTCGCGGTCGAGCAGGGCAACCTCCTCGGGACGGCGTTCCATCCCGAGATCACCGGCGACTACCGGTTCCACGAGCTGTTCCTGCGGAAGGTCGCGGCGACGCGCTTCGGCGACTGACCCGCTGCCGTCCCCTCCGCCAGGGGTGGACGGTGCGGGACCCGCGGGCCAGGGTGGTCGCATGCCCGAACTCCCCGAGGTCCAGGCCCTCGCCCTCGATCTCGACGCGCGCCTGGGCGGACGCGTCCTCGAGCGGCTCGACGTGTTCGCCATCTCCGCCCTCAAGACCGTGGCCATCCCGCCGTCGGCTCTCTCCGGCGAGACCGTCCACGGAGTGTCGCGGCACGGCAAGTTCCTCGACCTCGCAGTCGGCGAGGCCCACGTCCTCCTGCACCTCGCCCGCGCCGGCTGGGTCCGCTGGCGGCCCGAGCGGCCGACGGCGCCGGCGAAGCCCGGCCGGGGACCGCTCGCCGCGCGGCTGGTCCTCGACGACGGGTCGGGGTTCGACGTGACGGAGGCCGGCACCAAGAAGAGCCTCGCGCTCTCGATCGTCGCCGATCCGCTCGACGTCCCGGGCGTCGCCCGGCTGGGTCCCGATCCGCTGGACCCGGAGTTCACCGAGGAGATCCTCGGCGCGATCCTCGCCACGGCGGGCAGGGCGCAGGTGAAGGGCGTCCTCCGCGACCAGTCCCGCATCGCCGGCATCGGCAACGCCTACTCCGACGAGATCCTCCACGTGGCGCGCATGTCGCCCTTCAAGCCCGCCGCGCTCAACGCCGACGAGCTGGACCGCCTCTACGCGGCCCTCCGCTACACACTCGAGGAGGCGCTCGCCCGCGCCGAGGGCCTGCACGCGGCCGACCTCAAGCGCGAGAAGAAGCTCGGCATGCGCGTCCACGGCCGCACAGGAGAGGCGTGCCCCGTCTGCGGCGACACGATCCGCCAGGTGGTCTTCCACGACTCCACGCTCCAGTACTGCCCCACCTGCCAGACCGACGGCAGGATCCTCGCCGACCGGCTGCTGTCGCGGCTGATCAAATAGCGAGCCGGTCCCTGCCCGGCTCGCCGCGGTCGGCTTCCGGAGATGGCGGGGCGGGTGGAGCGGGTCGCGTTCGCCTACAGCGATCCGCTGGTACGCGGATCACTGGTTCGGCGGTGCTTGTGGCGAGCCGGTCCCTGCCCGGCTCGCCGCGGTCGGCTCTCGGGGGTGGCTGGGTGGGTGGAGCGGGTCGCGTCCGCCTAGCGCGATCCGCTGGCACGCGGATCGTGCGTTCGGCGGTGCCTGTGGGAGCCGGTCCCTGCCCGGCTCGCCGCGGTCGGCTTCCGGGGGTGGCGGGGGTGGGTGGGGCGTGTCGCGTCCGCCTAGCGGGATCCGCTGGGACGCGGATCGTGCGTTCGGCAGTGCGGGGGCGCGCCGGGAGGGCGGCTCGTCGACGGCGAGACGGGCGCGGAAGGCTCGGTGCTCGGGCCGAGACGGGCGCGGACCGGCTCTCGAATAGACTGGCCCCTGCCATCAGCGGCGCCCTCGGGGGCCGCACGCAACGAGATTTCCGAGGGAGCACCGTGTCCGGGCATTCCAAGTGGGCCACGACCAAGCACCAGAAGGCGATCAAGGACTCGCGCCGCGCGAAGTCCTTCGCCAAGCTGATCAAGAACATCGAGGTGGCCGCCAAGATCGGCGGCGCCGACCTCTCCGGCAATCCGACGCTCGTCGACGCCGTGCAGAAGGCGAAGAAGACCTCGGTGCCGAACGACAACATCGACCGCGCGATCAAGCGCGGCGCCGGCCTCACCGGCGAGGTCATCGACTACACGACGATCATGTACGAGGCCTACGGCCCCAACGGCATCGCCCTGCTCGTCGAGTGCCTCACCGACAACAAGAACCGCGCCGCGGCGGACGTCCGCACCGCGATGACCCGCAACGGCGGCACCATGGCCGACCCGGGCAGCGTCGCCTACAACTTCGCGCGCAAGGGCGTCATCTCCGTGCCCCACGGAGAGAGCGTCACCGAGGACGACGTGCTCGGCGCGGTCCTCGACTTCGGCGTCGACGACGTGCTCGACCACGGCGAGAGCTTCGAGGTCCGCGTCGAGCCGAGCGAGCTCGTCCCGGCCCGCTCGGCCCTGCAGGAGGCAGGCATCGACTACGACTCCGCCGACATCGAGTTCGTCGCCTCCCTCCAGGTCGAGGCCGACGCCGAGACGGCCCGCAAGGTCTTCCGCCTGATCGACGCGCTCGAGGACTCGGACGACGTGCAGAACGTCTACACCAACCTCGACATCACCGCCGAGGTGCGCGCCGAGCTCGAGAACGAGGAGTGACGCGGTGAGCCCGGCCCGATCCCGAGGGGCGGCCTGATGCGCGTCCTCGGGATCGACCCCGGGCTCACCCGCTGCGGCGTCGGCATCGTCGACGTCTCGCGCGACCGCCGCGCGACCCTCGTGCACGTGACGGTCCTCCGGACACCGCCCGACGACGCGCTGGAGCGCCGCCTGCTGGCCCTGGGCGACGGGCTCGAGGCGCTGCTCGACGAGCACCGCCCCGACGCCGTCGCGATCGAGCGGGTCTTCGCGCAGAACAACGTCAGCACCGTGATGGGCATCGCGCAGATCAGCGGCGTCGCCCTCGTCGCGGCGGCCCGGCGCGGGCTCCCGGTCGGGATGCACACTCCGAGCGAGGTGAAGGCCGCCGTCACCGGCTACGGAGCCGCGGACAAGCGCCAGGTCACCGCGATGATCCAGCGCGTCCTCCGGCTCGACGCCCCGCCGCGGCCGGCCGACGCGGCCGACGCCCTCGCCCTGGCCGTCTGCCACGCCTGGCGGGCCCCTCTCGCGCCCTCCTCCGGGTCGGCGGGAGCCGGTGCCGACGGAGCGGCGGGCGGCACAGCAGCGCAGCGGGCGTGGCGCGCCGCCGAGGCCGCGAGTCGAACGCCTGTTCGAGCATCTAGACTGACGCGGTGATCTCCTCCCTCCGCGGCACCGTCCTCTCCGCCCGCGGGAGTCTCGCCGTCCTCGACGTCCACGGCGTCGGCTACGCGGTGAACGTGACCCCGCAGCACGCGCTCGAGATGCGCGTCGGCGACGAGACCACGGTCAGCACCGTGCTCGTCGTCCGCGAGGACTCGCTCACCCTCTACGGCTTCCCCGACGAGGAGCAGCTCGAGATCTTCGAGCTGCTGATCGGCGTGACCGGCGTCGGCCCGAAGTCCGCCCTCGGCGTGCTCGGCGCGGTCGAGCCGGACCGGATCGCGCAGGCGGTCGCCGACGAGGACGACGGGGTGTTCCGGAAGGTCAGCGGCATCGGCCCGAAGACGGCGAAGCTGATCATCCTGTCCCTCGCCGGCAAGGTGACCGTCCGTCCGCGCGCCGCCCGCGGTTCCGGTCCCGCCGCCACCGCCGCGCAGAACGTGCTCGCGGCGCTCGTCGGCCTCGGCTGGCCCGAGCGCACCGCGGCCGACGTGGTCGACGAGATCCTGCTCGACGCGCAGGCCTCCGACGCCGCGAACGTGCAGGCGCTGCTCCGGCTCGCCCTCGCCCGCCTCGGCCCGGCGGCCCGCTCGTGAGCGACGAGGTGCTGGGCGCCGAGGTCGCCTCGGAGGCCGAGGTCGCCTTCGAGGGTGCACTGCGCCCCAGGAACCTCAGCGAGTTCGTCGGCCAGCGCAAGGTGCGCGGCCAGCTCGAGCTGCTGCTCAAGGCCGCGGCCATGCAGGGCCGGACCCCCGACCACATCCTGCTCGCGGGCCCGCCCGGGCTCGGCAAGACGACCCTCGCGATGATCGTGGCGGAGGAGAGCTCCTCGCCCCTGCGGCTCTCCAGCGGCCCCGCGATCCAGCACGCGGGCGACCTCGCCGCCGTCCTCTCCTCGCTGCTGCCCGGCGAGATCCTCTTCATCGACGAGATCCACCGCATGGCGCGCTCCGCGGAGGAGATGCTCTACCTCGCGATGGAGGACTTCCGGATCGACATCATGGTCGGCAAGGGGGCGGGAGCGACGTCCGTCCCGCTGGATCTCGCCCCGTTCACGCTCGTCGGCGCCACGACCCGCTCCGGCCTGCTGCCCAATCCGCTCCGCGACCGCTTCGGCTTCACCGCGCACCTCGAGTTCTACGCGGAGGACGAGCTGCGGCAGGTGCTCGCCCGGGCGGCACGGCTGCTCGAGCTCGACATCGACGCGGACGCGATCGCCGAGATCGCCGGCCGCTGCCGAGGCACCCCGCGCGTCGCTAACCGCCTGCTCCGGCGGGTGCGGGACTTCGCCCTGGTCCACGGCGGACGGGCCGACGTGACCGCCGTCCGCGCGGCGCTGGAGCTCTACGACGTCGACGCGCTCGGACTCGATCGGCTCGACCGCGCGGTGATGGAGATCGTGCTGACCCGCTTCGACGGCGGGCCGGTCGGCCTGAACACCCTCGCCGTGTCGGTGGGGGAGGAGGCGGAGACGGTCGAGGCCGTCGTCGAGCCGTTCCTCGTGCGGATCGGATTGCTGACCCGGACGCCGCGCGGCCGCGTGGCGACCCCCGCCGCCTACCGCCACTTCGGCATCGACCCACGGGGGACGGCGGCTCAGCCGCCCCTGTTCCCCGATGATCTATGATTCTCTAGGCCCGACGGGCCGCTCGATCCGCTCCGCCTCGACCTGAGGCCGCGCGGCGGATCGCCCATCCACTCCGGAAGGCCCACCCATGGATCCGACGATCATCCTGCTCGTCCTGCTGCTCGCCGTGATGATCATCTTCATGTTCCGCAACAACAAGAAGCGCCAGCGCGACGCGGAGAGCATGAAGAACAACCTCCAGCCGGGGGTGGAGCTGATGACCGGCTCCGGCCTCTTCGGCACCGTCGTGTCGATCGACGACGAGGCGAACAAGATCGTCATCGAGTCGACCCCCGGCACGCTGCTGACCATCCACCGTCAGGCGATCGCCCGGCTCATCGACCCGAGCGAGAACGCCGTCGTCGTCGAGACCGAGGACGAGGCCGACCCGCTGACCGCGACCGGCTCGCCCGAGTTCGGCGAGCGCGACTCCGCGCACCGCGACCCGCTGGTGGACCCGGTCGAGCGCGACCGCCGCCCCGACGCGCAGTAGTCTCCTGGGCGGGCCGGGCGCATCGGCGCCCGCCCGCCCTTCTCCACACCCGGGCGTCCCCGGGCCGATCACCGTCGACCGAAGAGAAAGCTGAGCCCTGGGTGGCCGCATCAACCCCCGTCCGGAAGGCCCGCCGCTCCCTGAGCTGGCTCGGTGTCCTGATCCTCGCTCTCGTCGGACTCAATACGGCGGCCGTCCTCTGGGGCGGCGGCTCCTGGACGCCGAAGCTCGCCCTCGACCTCGAGGGCGGCACGCAGATCGTCCTGCAGCCGCAGCTGAACGACGGCGACACCGTCTCGTCGGAGCAGCTGACGCAGGCCGTCTCGATCATCCGCCAGCGCATCGACGCGTCCGGCGTCTCCGAGGCCGAGATCACGACCCAGGGCTCGAGCAACATCGTCGTCTCGATCCCCGGCACGCCCGACGACGAGACGCTCCAGCGCATCGAGGCCTCGGCGAAGCTCGACTTCCGCCCGGTCCTCGTCGCGAGCCAGGCCACCAACAGCTCGGTCGGCGGCGACGCGACGTCCTCGCCCACGCCGACACCCGTCGACCCGTCGCTCGCGACGGAGCCGACCGCCTCGCCGACGAACGCGAGCGACCTCGCCTACCTCACGCCGGCGCTCGAGGCCCAGTACACCTCGTTCGACTGCGCGTACCTCAACGGCCAGGACCCGAACCTCGCCCCGGCCGACCAGCCGCTCATCACCTGCGACGACAGCGGGACGGTGAAATACGTCCTCGGCCCGGTGGAGATCACCGGCGAGGACATCTCGGACGCCTCGAACGGCCTGATGACGACTTCCTCCGGTGCCAGCACCGGCACCTGGGCCGTCAACCTCTCGTTCGACGACCAGGGCACGCAGGCCTTCGGCGCCACGACCTCGCGCCTCGTGGCGCTGCAGGGTGCGCAGAACCAGTTCGCGATCGTCCTCGACGGCCGGGTCATCTCGGCCCCGTCGACGAACGCCGCCATCACGGACGGCAACGCGCAGATCTCGGGCTCCTTCACGCAGGAGTCGTCGAAGACGCTCGCCGACCAGCTCAAGTACGGCGCGCTGCCGATCGGCTTCCAGGTCCAGAGCTCGGACAGCATCTCGGCGACGCTCGGCTCCGCCCAGCTCGCCAGCGGCCTGCTCGCCGGCCTCATCGGCCTGATCCTCGTCATCGTCTACTCCATCGCGCAGTACCGCGTGCTCGGAGCCGTCACGATCGCCTCGCTGCTCGTCGCGGCGATCGTCACCTACCTCGTCGTCACGCTGCTGTCCTGGCGGGAGGGACTGCGCCTCTCGCTCGCAGGAGTCGCGGGTCTCATCGTCGCGATCGGCATCACGGCCGACTCGTTCATCGTGTACTTCGAGCGCATCCGCGACGAGCTCCGCGACGGACGCGGCCTCGAGTCCGCCGTCGAGTCCGGCTGGCGGCGCGCGCTGCGCACGATCTTCGCGTCCGACATGGTGAACCTGCTCGCCGCGGTGGTCCTCTTCTTCCTCGCCGTCGGCAGTGTCCGCGGCTTCGCGCTCACCCTCGGGATCACGACGATCATCGACCTGATCGTGGTGGCGCTGTTCACCCACCCGATCCTGCAGCTGATGGCCACGAGACCGTTCTTCGCCGAGGGGCACAAGGCCTCGGGCCTGGATCCCCGGGCGCTCGGGGCCGTGTACCGCGGCCGAGCCGCCTTCCGTCCGCAGGACCAGGTGGTCGCCGGCAAGCGCGCCTCCGCGTCCCGTGAGGCGGCCAAGCGCCAGACCATCGCCGAGCGGAAGGCCGCCGAGGCGGCCGGCCTGCGCGACTCCAACGACTCGAACGGGAAGGACGCGTGATGGCCAGCTTCTCGCAGTTCGGAAACGACCTCTACACCGGTGCGCGATCGATCGACTTCGTCGGCCGGCGCCGCACGTGGTACCTCGTCTCGCTCGCCCTGATCCTGATCACGCTGCTCGGGACGGTCGCCCGCGGCGGCTTCAACTTCGGCATCGAGTTCACCGGCGGCTCGCAGTTCACGGTGTCCTCGCCGTCGAGCCTCGAGCAGGCGACGGCGACGGATGCGGTGACCTCGGTCGCTCCCGAGACCGTGCCGCGAGTGTCCATCGTCGGCGACGACTCCATCCGCGTGCAGACCGGCCAGCTCTCGACAGACGAGTCGACCGCGGTGCGGAACGCCCTGTCGGAGGCCTACGACGTGCCCACCGACCAGGTCGCCTCCTCCTTCATCGGAGCGGCGTGGGGCAACGACGTGACCCAGCAGGCCCTGCGCGGCCTGGTGATCTTCGTGGTCCTCGCGGCCCTGGCCATGTGGGCGTACTTCCGCACCTGGAAGATGTCGCTCGCGGCGATCGTCGCGCTCCTGCACGACCTCGTGATCGTGGCGGGCGTCTACGGCATCACCGGCACCGAGGTGTCGCCGGCGGCGGTGATCGGACTGCTGACGATCCTCGGCTACTCGCTCTACGACACGGTCGTGGTCTTCGACAAGATCCGCGAGAACACCGTGGAGGCGCTCGGCAGCACGACCCGCACCTTCTCCGAGACGGTGAACCTGGCCGAGAACCAGACTCTCGTGCGCTCCATCAACACCTCGATCGTCGCCGCCCTCCCGGTGGCCGCGATCCTCGTGATCGGTGCGTTCGTCCTCGGCGCGGGCACGCTCCGCGACATCTCGCTCGCCCTGCTGATCGGCATCATCGTCGGCACGTACTCGACGATCTTCGTCGCGGCGCCGCTGTACGCCCAGCTGCGCAGCCGGGAGCCCGAGATCTCCAAGCACGACAAGCGCGTGGAGTCGGCCCGGGCGAAGGCGACCGCTCCGGCCGCGCCGGCCGTGCAGGGCTGAGCCGTGGCCGACTACGCACAGGTCACCGCGGGCGACGCCGTCGGACTCGTCGCGCGCGACGAGGTCTGGCTGCTCGACGTCCGGGAGCCGCACGAGTGGGCGGCGGGGCACGCTCCGGCCGCCCATCACATCCCGATGGGGGAGATCGGCGCCCGGCAGGACGAGCTCCCGGCCGACACGGCGATCCTGGTGGTCTGCCACTCCGGAGTCCGCTCCGCGATGGTGACGCAGGCCCTCGAGGGCGCCGGATACGAGGTCGCCAACGTCGACGCCGGCATGACCGCCTGGGCCGCGGCGGGCGGCGACGTGGTCGACGGCGAGGGGCGCCCCGGACGCATCGGCTGACGCCGGCGCCGTCCGCCCCGGGCGGAACGGTCATCGGCACCGTCCGCACGGGCGATAATGGGGCGATGGAGATCCTCGCGTGACGGAAACGACGACGACGTCCTCGACCGCTGCCCTGCGCAGACTGGTCCCGCGGATCTTCTCGCGCGCGCAGCCCTCCGGTGCTGTCGACACCCTCGTCCGCACCGTCCGGATGCACCATCCGAAGAGCGACATCGCGCTGATCGAGCGCGCGTACTCGGTCGCGGAGCGGGCGCACGCGAACCAGAAGCGCCGCAGCGGCGAGCCCTACATCACTCATCCGCTGGCCGTCGCGCAGATCCTCGCCGACCTCGGCATCGGCTCGAAGACGATCGCCGCCGCGCTGCTGCACGACACCGTCGAGGACACCGATTACCAGCTCGACGAGCTCCGCGCGGACTTCGGCGACGAGGTCGCGATGCTCGTCGACGGCGTCACCAAGCTCGACAAGGTCAAGTACGGCGACAGCGCGCAGGCCGAGACCGTCCGCAAGATGATCGTGGCGATGTCGAAGGACATCCGCGTCCTGATCATCAAGCTCGCCGACCGCCTCCACAACGCGCGGACCTGGGGCTTCGTCCCCGCCGAATCCGCCGCCCGCAAGGCCACCGAGACTCTCGAGATCTACGCGCCGCTGGCGCACCGCCTCGGCATCCAGGCGATCAAGTGGGAGCTCGAGGACCTGTCCTTCGCGGTGCTCTACCCCAAGATCTACAACGAGATCGAGAGCCTGGTGAAGCGGCGGACGCCGCAACGCGAGGAGTTCGTGCAGAACGTCATCGACCTGATCAGCGAGGACCTGCGGGCCGGGCGGATCCGCGGTCGCGTCGTCGGCCGGCCGAAGCAGTACTACTCGATCTACCAGAAGATGGTCGTCCGCGGTCGCGAGTTCGACGAGATCTACGACCTGGTCGGCATCCGCGTCCTCGTGAACTCGGTGCGCGACTGCTACGCCGTGCTCGGCTCGATCCACGCCCGCTGGACGCCGATGCCGGGCCGGTTCAAGGACTACATCGCCACTCCGAAGTTCAACCTCTACCAGTCGCTGCACACGACGGTCGTCGGGCCGAAGGGCCGCGCGGTCGAGATCCAGATCCGCACCAACGAGATGCACCAGCACGCGGAGTTCGGCATCGCGGCGCACTGGAAGTACAAGGAGCAGATGGCCACCGGCAAGGTGCCCACCTCCGGATCGAACGACACCGACCTCGCCTGGCTCGCGCACCTCTCGGACTGGCAGTCGGAGACCACCGACCCGAACGAGTTCCTCGACTCCCTCCGCTTCGAGATCGGCGCCAAGGAGGTCTACGTCTTCACGCCGAAGGGACGCGTGATCGGCCTGCCGACCGGCGCGACCCCGGTCGACTTCGCCTACGCGGTGCACACCGAGGTCGGGCACCGGACGATGGGCGCCAAGGTCAACGGGCGCCTCGTGCCGCTGGAGTCGGCTCTGACGACGGGCGACGTGGTCGAGGTCTTCACCTCGAAGAATCCCGACTCGGGACCGAGCCAGGACTGGCTCCACTTCGTGCAGAGCCCGCGGGCTCGCAACAAGATCCGGCAGTGGTTCACCAAGGAGCGGCGCGACGAGGCGATCGAGCAGGGCAAGGACTCCATCGCCCGGGCGATGCGGAAGCAGAACCTGCCGCTGCAGAAGCTGATGAGCCAGGACACCTTCACCGAGGTGGCCAGCCAGCTGCGCTACAACGACGTCGAGGCGCTCTACGCGGCCGTCGGCGAGGGCCACGTCTCGACCCAGTCGGTGCTCGAGAAGGTCGTCTCCTCCATCCAGGGCGATCCGGAGTCGGACGAGAACGAGGTCACCCTCCCGCGCTCGCCCCGGCCGCGGAGCCGGAGCAGCGAGTCGGGCGTCCTCGTGAAGGGCGCGCCGGACATCCTCGTGAAGCTCGCGAAGTGCTGCACTCCGGTTCCGGGCGATCAGATCGTCGGATTCGTGACGCGGGGAGCCGGCGTCTCCGTGCACCAGGCGAACTGCCACAACGTGCAGGAGCTGCTGAAGGAACCGGAGCGGATCGTCGACGTCGAGTGGGCGCCGTCCTCCAAGAGCATCTTCCTCGTGCAGATCCAGGTCGAAGCGCTGGACCGCTCGGGCCTGCTGAGCGACGTGACGCGCGTGCTCTCGGAGCACCACGTCAACATCCTCTCGGCGACGGTCTCGACCTCGAGCGACCGGCTGGCGATCAGCCGGTTCGTCTTCGAGATGGGCGACACCACCCACCTGGACCGCGTGCTGAACGCCGTGCGCCGGATCGACGCCGTCTACGACGTCTACCGGGTGAACGCGGGCTGATCCCCGGGCGGCGCCTCGCCGAGCGCCGCCCGCAGCCGTCGTCCGACGATCCTCCGTCCGGCGACGGCGCTGCCCTCCTCCAGCCTCGCGAGGACGGCGTCGAGGCCGGTCCGGGTGCTCCGAGAGAGCGCCCGGAGGATCCGGCCCGCGTCCTCCGTCCGGGCGAGGTCGATCAGCGTGCGAGCAGGCGACGTGACCGGCGCGCCGCCGAGGAGGACGACGTCGTCCTCGTCGAGCAGGACCTCGTGGCACCGCAGGCGGGGGTTCGACGGCGCCTGCCGGCGCTTCCGCCGGTCGATCGAGGCGCTGTGCACCGGCGGCGGACGGTTCGTCGCTCCGTGCACCCACGCGGCGGAGAGACGATCGGCGACGGCGCCGCGGGGGAGCAACGAGCGCAGGGAGGCGGCCCGCTCGGACGCCCCCAGGGGCAGGTCCGCGACGAGGAAGCCCTCGTCGAGCGCGACCAGCTCGCCGTCGAGGCGGGCGGCGCACAGCTCCGCGAGAGGGAGGTGCCCGGGGAGGAGCACGGAGGGGAGGCGCATCCGGCCATGCTGGCCGATGCGCCTCCCCTCCGGAGCGTCGCGAGCGGATCTGTGGAGGGATCCGCCGGCGCGGGTCTAGCCGATCGCGTCGAGCCAGACCTTGCGGGCGTCGAGCGCCTCCTGAGCCTGGGCGATCGCGTCGCGGTCGCCGCGCGCCTTCGCCTCGTCGAGCTCGTCCTGGAGCTTCTGGATCGCGGCGGTCAGCTGCGAGGCGAGACCCTCGGAGCGGGCCTTGCGCTCCGGGTTGCTGCGGTTCCAGTGCTCCTCGTCGAGCTTGCGGACGTGCGCCTCGACCTTGCGGAGGCGGTCCTCGACGGTGCGCACCTGCTCGCGCGGCACGCGGCCGACGGCGTCCCAGCGCTCCTGGATCGAGAGCAGCACCCGCTTGGCCTTCTCGCGGTCCTGCTCCTGCAGGAGCGGCTCCGCCTCCTCGAGGAGGGCGAGCTTGAGGTCGAGGTTCTCGGTGTACTCGACGCTCTCCTGCGCGACGATCTCGGCCTTGGCGCCGTAGATCGCGTCGCCGGCGGCCTTGAAGCGCGCCCAGAGCGCGTCGTCGAACCGCTTGCCGGCACGGCCGGCGACCCGCCAGCGCTCCAGGAGCGCGCGGTAGTCCGGGATGGCATCGGCGCCCTGCGGCACCAGCGCCTCGGCCTGGTCGATGAGCGCCTGCTTGGCCTGCTTGGCCTCGCGGTGCGCGGAGTCGAGGTCGGCGAAGAACGCCTTGCGGTTCTGCTCGATCGTGGTGCGCGCTCCGCGGAACCGGCGCCACAGCTCGTTCGCGTCGTTCTTGGGAAGGCGCGGGCCCTGCTGCTGGTGGTTCTGCCAGCGGGCGAAGAGGTCGTCGATCGCGGCGCTGGCCTGCTTCCACTGCGTCTTCGCCGGGTCGACCGCCGCCAGGGCCTCGGCCTCGGCGACGATGGCCTCGCGGTGGGCGAGGGCCTCGGACAGCGCGGCCTTCGACTCGGCCGCCTGCTGCTCGGTCAGATCCTCGACGGAGCCGCTCAGCGCGTCGACCCGGGTCTGCAGCGACTCGAGGTCGCCGACGGCGTTCGCCTGCGCGATGGCCGCGGACAGCGACTGCACCGTGCGGGCGACGTCTCCGGCGGGCGCGCCCCGCTTGGCGCGCTGCTCGAGCAGGGAGACCTGCCCGGCGAGCTCCGTGTACTTGCGCTCGTAGTAGGCGAGCGCCTCCTCGGGAGTCGCATCGGGGTACTGGCCGACCTCTCGCTCCCCGTCGCCGACGCGGACGTAGACCGTCCCGTCGTCGCCGACCCGTCCCCACGGCTGCTGGTCACTCATCGCTCGGAGCCTCACCTTGCTGTTCGATGTCGTGCTTCTCGGTGCCCGTCGCGTCGTCGGCCGGTGGGGCTCGACGGCCGGAGGGCCGAAGACCGCGCTCGGCCGCGAACGGGCAGTGACGACAAGCCTATTGCACTCCCCGCGCGGGCGGACCGTGACGACGCCGCGGGTGCGGCTACTGGACGGAGACGGAGGTGATGGTCACGGGCTCGGCGGGGGCGCCGTCACCCGATCCGTCGGCCGTGCCCTTCGACACGACGTCGCTGACGAGGGCGTCGAGTCCCGAGGTGACCTGCCCGAGCACGGTGTACCCGCCGGCCGCGTCGGCGGGCAGGGTCGTGTCCTGGTAGACGACGAAGAACTGGCTTCCCTGGCTGTAGCCGTTGCCGCCCTGGCGGGCCATCGCGATGGTCCCGGCCGGGTAGACGCCGTCCTCGGGCGCGTTCTCGACGGGACCGTAGCTGTAGCCGGGGCCGCCGGTGCCGTCGCCGTCCGGGTCGCCGCACTGGAGGACGTAGAGGCCCTCCGTGGTGAGGCGGTGGCAGGAGACGCCGTCGTAGAAGCCGGACTGCGTCAGCGAGATGAAGGAGGACACCGCCTGCGGGGCAGCGGCGCCGGCGAGCGTGATGCCCAGCGGGTCCTCGCCGATCGTGAGCGTGCCCGTCCAGTCGCGGCCCTCGGCGATGTCGGAGGAGGGGACGTCGCCGGTGTTCGCCCCCGTCGCCTCGGGCGTCGGGGTCGCGGAGGAGGAGGAGGTCGGCTCGGCGACCGGGGTGCCGGGGCCGCCGGAGAAGTAGAGGATCTGGGCGACGACCGCGAGCCCGATCACGACGACGGCGGCGATCGCCGCGATCACGTTGTCGCGCACGCGCCGCTTCTGCCTCGAGCGGTGGAGGCTCTGACGGGCCTGGTAGGCCCGGAGCCGGGTGCGCGCCTCGCGGTCGTTCGACTTGCCCTGGGCCACGTGTTCCTCCGACGTCCTCGTCCGCGCGGCTTCGGCGCGGCGGCCCGCGCACGCAGGCCGCGTCGAGCCTACGAGAACCGCCGGAGGCGCGACAAACGCCGCTCCGTCGCGCCAGGCAGTCGGGCCGGGGCTCTGTCGGAGGCCGTCGTTACGCTGGGGGCATGACCATGCAGCAGGCCGGACTCCGCTCCGGGGCGACTCCGCTCGCCGTGCGGATGCGGCCGCGCAGCCTCGAGGAGGTCGCCGGCCAGCGCCACCTCCTGACGCCCGGCTCGCCCCTGGTCGCCCTCGCCGCCGACACCACGGGGGAGCGGGGAGCGGTGTCCGTGATCCTCTGGGGCCCTCCCGGCACGGGCAAGACCACGCTCGCGCAGGCGGTGGCCCACTCCAGCGGCCGCCGCTTCGTCGAGCTCTCCGCCGTCACGGCGGGCGTGAAGGACGTGCGGCAGGTGATGGAGGAGGCGCTCTCCACCCGCGACCTCTACGGCACGTCCACCGTGCTCTTCCTCGACGAGATCCACCGCTTCACCAAGGCCCAGCAGGACGCGCTGCTGCCCGGGGTCGAGAACGGGTGGGTCATCCTCATCGCGGCCACGACCGAGAACCCCTCGTTCTCGGTGATCGCGCCGCTGCTCTCGCGCTCGCTCCTGCTGACCCTCGAGCCGCTCAGCGACGACGACCTGGGCGTCCTGGTCGACCGCGCCCTGCACGACGAGCGGGGTCTGCGCGACTCGGTGACGCTGGAGGAGGAGGCCCGGGCGAGCATCGTGCGGCTCGCCTCCGGAGACGCCCGGCGGGCGCTGACCGCGCTCGAGGCCGCCGCCACCTCCGCCCGCTCGGAGGCCCGCGAGGCCGACCGGGTCGCCCGCGCCGCCGCCGCGGAGGACCCGGACGAGGAGGACGAGGACGACGAGGGCGCTCCCGTCGAGGCCGCCGCCGAGGAGCCCGCGCTCCCCGTGATCACGACCGAGGTCGTCGCGCGCGCCGTCGACCGCGCCCTGCTGCGCTACGACCGCAACGGCGACGAGCACTACGACGTCATCAGCGCCTTCATCAAGTCCATCCGGGGCTCGGACGTCGACGCGGCGCTGCACTACCTGGCCCGGATGATCGAGGCGGGGGAGGATCCGCGGTTCATCGCCCGCCGCATCATCGTCTCCGCGTCCGAGGACATCGGCATGGCCGACCCGCAGGCGCTCGTCGTCGCGATCGCCGCGGCCGACGCCGTGCAGTTCATCGGCATGCCGGAGGGGCGCATCCCGCTCGCCCAGGCGGTCGTGCATCTGGCGACCGCCCCGAAGTCGAACGCGTCCTACTCCGCCATCGACGCGGCCATCGCGGACGTGCGCGCGGGCCGCGCGGGCCGGGTGCCGGCGCACCTGCGCGACGCGCACTACCCCGGCGCCAAGAAGCTCGGCCACGGGAAGGGCTACCGGTACCCGCACGACGCCGACCTCGGCGTCCTCGAGCAGCAGTACCTCCCGGACCCGCTCCAGGGCGCGCGGTACTACCGGCCCACCGAGCACGGCAACGAGCGCGACGTCTCCGCACGACTGGCGAAGCTCCTGCGCATCATCCGCGGCGACCGGGGCTGACCGCGCCGACCGCGAACTCGCGCGACCCGCACGGGAGGCCGTGGCCTGATAGTCTTGCGAGGTTGCCCACCGCTCTGTAGCCGAGCGGAGCAGCGCATCCCTCTGAATCGCGCAGCCCGCCACTGCGGTCACCCTTCCCCCGCACCCGCGGAGGACACGACCGCGGCGTCCGCCCTCCTCCCGGAGCCGGCGGTCGAGAGCTGCGACCGAACCTCTCAGACCTTGGAAGGACCACTGTGTCGACCACGTCCCGTACCCGCTCGAAGACGCGCCTCTCGCGCGCCCTCGGCATCCCCCTGACCCCGAAGGCCGCCCGCTACCTCGAGAAGCGTCCCTACGCTCCCGGCGAGCACGGCCGCTCGAAGCGCAAGGCCGACTCCGACTACGCGGTCCGCCTGCGTGAGAAGCAGCGTCTGCGCGCCCAGTACGGCATCCGCGAGAAGCAGCTCCGCATCGCCTTCCAGGAGGCGCGCCGCACCCAGGGCCTGACCGGTGAGAACCTGGTCGAGCTCCTCGAGATGCGCCTCGACGCCCTCGTCCTGCGCTCGGGCTTCGCCCGTACCACCGCGCAGGCCCGCCAGTTCGTCACCCACCGCCACATAATGGTGGACGGCAAGACGGTCGACCGCCCCTCCTTCCGCGTGAAGCCGGGCCAGGTCATCCACGTCAAGACCCGCTCCGAGGGCACCGAGCCCTTCCAGGTCGCCGCCGCCGGTGGACACGTCGACGTCCTCCCCAAGACCCCGGGCTACCTCGAGGTCGAGATCGACAAGCTGCAGGCGACGCTCCTGCGCCGCCCGAAGCGCGCCGAGGTCCCCGTGACCTGCGAAGTGCAGCTCGTCGTCGAGTACTACGCGGCCCGCTGAGTCCAGCCCCGCAGAGAAAGGCCCCGGTGTCCGCACCGGGGCCTTTCCCGTTCCCGGGGTCGCGATCCGGAGTGCCCGCCGCGCTCCGAGAGTCCCGCGCTGCGCCCGATCCGGCCGTCGCGCCCGAGCCGAGCGCCCGTCCCCGCGTCCGACCCTCTCGCGGCCCGTCGGTAGGCTGGAGTGCCGCGCTGGGCGGCATCGAACGGAGGTCACCGTGACCGGTGGAGACATCGCAGGGCTCATCGCCGCGGGGGTGTTCGCGATCCTGGTGGCGATCACCGCCGTCCCGCTCTGGAAGCTCGGGCGCGTCTTCGACAGCACGAGCGAGGCCATCAAGCAGGCCAGCGACGGCCTGACGCCGATCCTCGACGAGTCGGCCTCCACCCTCCGCGAGGCCAACCACCAGCTCGCGCGGGTGGACACGATCACCAAGGACGTCGCCGAGGTCACCGGCAACGTCAACGCGCTCGTCGCTCTCACGGCCGCGACCGTCGGCGGTCCGCTCATCAAGCTCGCCGGCTTCACCGCCGGAGTCCGCGCCGTGCTCGTCGCCGGACGGACGGCCGACAAGGCCGGAGCCGCGGTCGGCCGCTCCGCCGCGAAGCGCACGAAGCGCCCGCGCTCGAAGTAGCGCCGCGCCCGCGCCCTAGAATCGAACGGGTCGTCGCGCCGTCGCGCCCGCCCCGCCGCTGTGGAAGGACACCCCGTGAAGAACATCCTCCTGATCGTCATCGGGATCGGCCTCGGATTCGCGGTCGCCCACCAGGTCTCGCGCACCGAGGCGGGCGCCCGGCTCTTCGCCGACATCAACCGCACCGCGAAGGAGCTCGGCGAGGCCGTCTCCGAGGGCTACCACCAGCGCGAGGCCGAACTGAAGGCCGCCATCGGCGAGGGCTGACGCCCCGCCGCCCGACATCCGCGTCGTCACCGACCGAACCGTAACGGAACCCATGCAGACCGCAGACATCCGCAACCGCTGGCTCGACTTCTTCGGGAGCCGCGGCCACACCGTGGTCCCCTCCGCCTCCCTCGTGAGCGAGGACCCGAGCCTCCTCTTCACCGTCGCCGGCATGGTGCCGTTCGTGCCCTACCTCACCGGAGTGGTCCCCGCGCCCTACCCGCGTGCCACCAGCGTGCAGAAGTGCATCCGCACCAACGACATCGAGGAGGTCGGCAAGACGCCTCGTCACGGCACCTTCTTCCAGATGAACGGCAACTTCTCCTTCGGCGACTACTTCAAGGAGGGGGCGATCGGCTACGCCTGGGAGCTGCTCACCGGCGCCGAGAGCGACGGGGGACTGGGCTTCGACGAGAAGGACCTCTGGGTCACCGTCTACAAGGACGACGACGAGGCGATCGCGCTCTGGAAGACGATCGCGGGACTGCCGGACGAGCGCATCCAGCGCCTGGACAAGGACACCAACTACTGGTCGACCGGCCAGCCCGGCCCCGCGGGCCCCTGCTCCGAGATCTTCTTCGACCGTGGACCCGCCTACGGGATCGACGGCGGCCCGGCGACGGACGACGACCGCTACGTCGAGATCTGGAACCTCGTCTTCATGCAGTACCTCCGCGGCGAGGGCACGAGCAAGGTCGACTTCGACATCCTCGGCGAGCTGCCGCGCAAGAACATCGACACCGGCATGGGCCTCGAGCGCGTCGCCTTCCTCAAGCAGGGCGTCGAGAACATGTACGAGATCGACCAGGTCCGTCCGGTCCTCGATCGCGCCGCCGAGCTCTCGGGCCGCCGCTACGGAGCCGTCCACGAGGACGACGTCCGCATGCGCGTCATCGCCGACCACGTGCGCTCCTCGCTGATGCTGCTGTCGGACGGCGTGACGCCGTCGAACGAGGGGCGCGGCTACATCCTCCGCCGCCTGATGCGCCGCACGGTGCGCGCCATGCGCCTGCTCGGAGTGGACACCGCGACGTTCCCCGAGCTCTTCGCCGCCTCGCGCGACGCGATGGCGTCGGCCTACCCCGAGGTGTCCACGGACTTCGAGCGCCTCTCGACCAGCGCCTACGGCGAGGAGGAGGCGTTCCTGCGCACCCTCGCAGCCGGCACCGAGATCCTCGACCTCGCGGTCCTGAAGACGAAGAAGGCCGAGTCGCCGACGCTGCCGGGCGACACCGCGTTCCTCCTGCACGACACCTTCGGGTTCCCGATCGACCTCACCCTCGAGATCGCCGAGGAGTCGGGTCTGACGGTCGACCGCGAGGCGTTCGACTCCCTCATGACCGCGCAGCGCACGCGTGCGAAGGCCGACGCGAAGTCGAAGAAGTCGGCGCTGGCCGATCTCTCGGTCTACGCCGACTTCCGCGCCCACGGCGAGACGCTGTTCACCGGCTACGACGTGCTCGACACCGAGACGCGCATCCTCGGCCTCATCGTCGGCGGGCACTCCGTCACGAAGGCGGTCGCGGGCGACATCGCCGAGGTGATCCTCGAGGCGACCAGCCTCTATGCGGAGTCGGGCGGCCAGGAGGCCGACGCCGGCCGCATCGTCGGCTCCGGCTTCGATCTCGAGGTCCTCGACGTGCAGAAGCCCGTCAAGGGTCTCATCAGCCACAAGGTCCAGGTCGCCAGCGGCGAGGTCGGAGTGGGCGACGCCGCCACCTCCGTCGTCGACCGCGACTGGCGCCGGGGCGCCACGCAGGCGCACTCGGGCACCCATCTCATCCACGCCGCGCTGCGCCAGGTGCTCGGCCCGCAGGCGCACCAGTCCGGCTCCTACAACAAGGCGGGCTACCTGCGCCTGGACTTCTCGTGGAACCAGGCCCTCTCGCTCGAGACCCGCAGCGAGATCGAGGAGATCGCCAACACGGCGATCCGGGACAACCTCGAGGTCGTCACGCGCGAGCTCCCGATCGACGAGGCGAAGGCGCTCGGCGCGATGGCCCTCTTCGGCGAGAAGTACGGCGACGTCGTCCGCGTGGTCGACATCGGCGGGCCCTGGTCGCGCGAGCTCTGCGCGGGCACCCACGTCGGGCGCTCGTCGGAGGTCGGCGTGATCAGCCTGGTCAGCGAGTCCTCGGTCGGATCGACCAACCGCCGCGTCGAGTCGCTCGTGGGCCGCGAGGCCTTCCAGGAGCTCGCCGCCGAGCGCGCCCTCGTCAGCACGATCTCGTCCTCGCTGAAGACCCCGCGCGAGCAGCTGCCCGAGCGGATCGGCGAGCTCGTCGCGAGCCTCAAGGCCGCCGAGAAGCGGATCGCCGCGTTCGAGGCCAAGGCCCTCGCCGACCGGGTGCCCGCCCTCGCCGCGACCCGTCGCACGGTGGGCGGCACGACCGTCGTCGCCGAGAGCATCGGCACCGCGGGATCGACCGACGAGCTGCGCTCCCTCGTGACCTCCGTCCGTGAGCGGCTCGGCCAGGAGCCGGCCGTCGTCGCGCTGGCCGCCGACGTCTCGGGCAAGCCCGCGGTGATCGTCGCCACCAACCAGGCCGCCCGCGACCAGGGCCGCCGCGCGGGTGCGCTCGCCAAGCGCGCCGCCGGGATCCTCGGGGGCGGCGGAGGCGGCAAGGACGACCTCGCCCAGGGCGGCGGCTCCGACGTCTCCGCCATCGGCGCGGCGCTCGAGGCCGTGGTGCAGGAAGCGACCAGCTGAATGGGCCGGTTCGGCGTCCGGCTCGGCATCGATGTGGGCCGCGCCCGCATCGGGGTCGCCCGCTGCGACGCCGACGGCCTGCTCGCGGTGCCGGTCGAGACGGTCGCGCGGGCGGGCACTGACGGCGGATCCTCGGACGTCTCCCGGATCGCGCACCTCGCCGCCGAGTACGATGCCCAGGCGATCATCGTCGGACTGCCGTTGTCGCTGTCGGGGGCCGAGACGGCCTCGACGGAGGACGCGCGCGGATTCGCTCGACTGCTCGCCGAGGCGGTGCCCACCGCTCCGGTGCGGCTCGTCGACGAGCGGCTGTCGACGGTCACCGCTCAGAGCGCCCTGCAGCGCTCCGGACGCACCACCCGCGGCTCCCGAGCCGTGATCGACCAGGTCGCCGCCGTGGTGATCCTGCAGCACGCCATCGATTCCGAGCGCTCGGCCGGCACCCCGGCCGGAGTCCTGCTCGAACCGAACGAAGGACCTCCCCGTGACCGACGTCCCCCCGAGCCGCCGCGACGCCCGCGCCGCCGAGCAGGCGCAGCCGACTCCGCCCGACCCGACTCCGGAGCAGCAGCCCGCGCCGACTGAGGCGCACGATCCGCTGGGCCGCCTCTTCACCGGGCCCGACGTGCCCGAGCCCCGCGGCCGCGACGACGCGGCCGCGTTCGACCCGGACGCGCGCCCGAAGCGGCGCCGCGCGGCTCCCGCGACGGGCGGCGCGAAGAAGCGCCGCAGCCGCCGCGGGCTCATCGGCGGGCTTCTGGCCTTCGGCGTCTTCGCCGCGCTCGTCGCCATCGCCGTGACGATCTTCCTCGAGCCCGTGCGCGGCCTGTTCGCCGAGCCCGAGCCGACCGACTTCACCGGCACAGGCTCGAGCGAGGTGCTGTTCACGATCCACCAGGGCGACGGCGGCAGCGACATCGCCAACAACCTCGTCTCGGACGGGGTCATCAAGTCGTACGACCCCTTCTACGACCTGCTCCTCGCTCAGAGCCCGGAGCCCGTCTTCCAGCCCGGCGCGTACTCGCTCAAGGCCGAGATGAGCGCCAAGGCCGCACTGTCGGCGCTGCTCGACTCCGAGTCGACGCGCCTCGCGAACACCTTCGTCATCCCCGAGGGGACGGCGCTCAAGGAGGCGCTGCCGCTCATCGCGGACGGCACCGGGGTCGCGCTGACGGACCTCGAGGCGGCCGCCGCCGACTGGGGCTCGTTCGGGCTCCCGGCCGGGGCGACGAGCCTCGAGGGGTTCCTGTTCCCCGCGACGTACGACATCGACCCGTCGACGCCGGCGCACGACATCCTGAAGACGCTGGTCGACCGGATGTACCAGTCGCTCGACCAGGCCGGTGTGCCGGTGGACGACCGCTACCGCGTCGTGGTGTTCGCGTCCCTCGTGCAGCGCGAGGCCCGCGTCGCCGAGGACTTCCCGAAGGTCGCGCGCGTGTTCCAGAACCGCCTCGACCAGGGGTGGCGCCTGCAGTCGGACGCGACCGTGGCGTACGGCACCGGCGCGACCGACCGCGTCTCGACCACGGACGCCGAGCGGAACGACGCCGGCAACGTCTACAACACCTACCAGCGCGACGGCCTGCCGCCCGCGCCGATCTCGAACCCGGGCGACGTGGCGATCGACGCGGTCATGCACCCCGCGGACGGCACCTGGATGTACTTCGTCACGGTGAACCTCGAGACGGGCGAGACGGTCTACTCCACCACCGACGCCGAGCACAACGCGGCCGTCGACCAGTGGCAGGCCTGGATGCGGGACCACCCGGAGTACCAGTGACGGCCGCCGGGTACCGCCTCGCGGTCCTCGGCGCGCCGATCGCGCACTCGAAGTCGCCCGCGCTGCACGCGGCCGCCTACCGGGTGCTCGGACTCGACTGGAGCTACCGCGCCGTCGAGACGACGGAGGCGACCCTCTCCGAGGTCGTGTCCGGTGAGCCCTGGCACGGACTGTCGCTGACCATGCCGCTCAAGCACGCGGTGCGCCCGCTGCTGGCGGAGGAGGACGCGGTCGCCCGGGTCACCGGCGCGGTCAACACGGTGCTGGTCGACCGCTCCGGCCCGGCACCCCGCCTCCGCGGGTTCAACACCGACGTCGCGGGCATCGTGCGCGCCCTCGCCGAGGCGGGCATCGTCTCGGCGGAGCGCGTCCAGGTGCTCGGCGGGGGAGCGACCGCCGCCTCCGCCCTGGCCGCCGCCGCCGAGCTCGGCGCGGCGCGGGTCGACCTCGTCCTGCGGACGGCGTCGAGGGCCGTCGAGCTCGCTCCGCTCGCGGAGTCGCTCGGCGTCCCGCTCTCGGTCCGCTCCTTCGCCGACTGGTCCACCGGAGCGCCACTGGTGATCTCGACGCTCCCCGGCGGGGCGGCGGACGGCCTCGACGTGCCCGACGCGGCGGTCGCGGGCTCGACCCTGTTCGACGTGGCGTACTCCCCGTGGCCGAGCGCGCTCGCCCGGCGCTGGGAGCAGGGCGGCTCCCCGGTCGTCTCCGGGCTCGGGATGCTGCTCCACCAGGCACTCGTGCAGGTGCGGATCTTCGTCGGCGGCGACCCGGTCCTGCCTCTCGATCGCGAGGACGAGGTGCTCGCTGCGATGCGCCGAGCCGTCTCGGCGGGTCCGGCGCACTGACCTCGTGTGCCAGAATCGGAGGATGCTCCGTTGGCTCACGGCCGGGGAATCCCACGGTCCCGAACTCGTCGCCGTCCTCGAAGGACTGCCGGCGGGCGTCCCCGTCTCCCTCGACGACATCCGCGCCGATCTGGCGCGCCGGAAGCTCGGCTACGGCCGCGGAGCCCGGATGAACTTCGAGCAGGACGAGCTGACGATCTCCTCCGGCGTCCGGCACGGAGCGACGATGGGCAGCCCCATCGCCCTGCGCATCGGCAACACGGAGTGGCCGCGCTGGGTCGACGTCATGTCGGCGGAGCCCCGCGACCCCGAGAGCCTGCCCAAGGGCCGCGGCGCTGCGCTCACCCGGCCCCGCCCGGGCCACGCCGACCTCGTCGGGATGCAGAAGTACGGCTTCCCCGAGTCCCGCAACGTGCTCGAGCGCGCCTCCGCCCGCGAGACCGCGGCCCGCGTCGCCCTCGGTGCCGTCGCCCGCCGCTTCCTCGGCGAGCTCGGCGTCTCGCTCGTCAGCCACACCCTCGCCATCGGGCCGGTCCGCGTGCCCGAGGGCTCGCCGCTGCCCGGCCCGGCCGACGTCGCCGCCCTGGACGCGGATCCGCTGCGCTGCCACGACGCCGCGACCAGCGCCCTCATGGTCGCCGAGGTGGACCGCGCCCACGACGACGGCGACACCCTCGGCGGCGTGGTCGAGGTCCTCGCGTACGATCTCCCGCCCGGACTCGGCTCCTACGTGCACTGGGACCGTCGTCTCGACTCCCAGCTCGCGGCGGCCCTGATGGGGATCCAGGCGATCAAGGGCGTCGAGGTCGGCGACGGCTTCCTCACCACCACCCGCCGCGGCTCGGAGGCGCACGACGAGCTCTTCCAGTCCGACGCCGGCATCTCCCGGTCCAGCGACCGGGCCGGCGGCACCGAGGGCGGGATGAGCACGGGGACCGTGCTGCGGGTCCGCGCCGGCATGAAGCCGATCGCGACCGTGCCGCACGCGCTGCGCACCGTCGACGTCGCCACCGGCGAGGCAGCCGGCGCTCACCACCAGCGCTCCGACGTCTGCGCGGTGCCGGCGTCCGGTGTCGTCGCGGAGGCGATGGTCGCCCTGGTGCTCGCGAACGCCGTGCTCGAGAAGTTCGGCGGCGACAGCGTCACCGAGACCCGCCGCAACCTGCAGGGCTACCTCGCCGCCATCCCCGACGAGCTCCGCACGGCCGCCGCGAGCGACCCGGGTCTCGGGCTCGCCTGATGGCCGAGTCCTCGGCGGCCCGCTGATGGCGGGTCACGATACCGGCGCGGCCCGCGCCCGCCTCGTCCTGATCGGCCCGATGGGCGCCGGCAAGACGACGATCGGCAAGCGGGTCGCGAAGGCGCTGAGCGCCGGGTTCGTCGACTCCGACGCGGAGTTCGTGCGCACCCACGGCCCGATCGCCCCCTACTTCGACGCCCACGGCGAGCCGGCCTTCCGCCGGGAGGAGCGCCGTGTCGTCGAGCGCGCCGTCCGTCGCGACGTGGTGCTGAGCCTCGGCGGGGGAGCGGTGCTCGATCCCGCGACGCGCGCCGACCTCGCGGACGTGCCCGTCGTGCTCCTCACCACCACGGCCGAGGCCGTCCGCGACCGGCTCGGCTCCGGCTCCCGCCCGCTGGTGCGCGGCGGGGTCGGCGACTGGGTCCGCATCTTCGACGAGCGGCGCCCGGTCTACGAGTCCCTCGCGGACACCGTGGTCGACACCTCCCGGCGGCCGATCACCCTGATCGCCGCCGAGATCGCGGAGTGGGTGCGCGCGCAGCGCCCCTCCGCCACCCCTGCACCATCGGACCCGGCGGCCACGAGCCGCCCGAGCGGAAGACAGTCATGAACGACGGCACCACCGCCATCCCCGTCGCCGGAGAGAACGGCTACGACATCCACGTCGGGCGCGGACTCCTCGACGGCCTCGCCGACGCGATCGGCCCCCGGGCCGCGAAGGTGCTCATCGTGCACCCGCCGACCCTCGCGGTCCTCGCCGCCGAGATCCGCGAGAGCCTGCTCGAGCGCTACGAGGTGCTGCTCGCCGAGGTCCCGGACGCCGAGGCCGCGAAGCGCGTGGAGGTGGCGGCCTTCTGCTGGCAGGTGATGGGGCAGTCGGACTTCACCCGCACGGACGCGGTCGTCGGCTTCGGCGGAGGCGCGATCACCGACCTGGCCGGCTTCGTCGCCGCCACCTGGCTCCGCGGGGTCGACCTGGTGCAGGTGCCGACCACCGTGCTCGGGATGGTCGACGCGGCCGTCGGCGGGAAGACCGGCATCAACACGGCCGAGGGCAAGAACCTCGTCGGCGCCTTCCACGCGCCGCGGGCGGTCGTCGCCGACCTCGACGTGCTGACCAGCCTCCCGCGCAACGAGATCCTCGCCGGCTTCGGCGAGATCGTGAAGTACGGGATGATCGCCGAGCCGCGCATCCTCGACATCATCGAGTCCGACATCGACCTGGCCGTCGACCCGACGTCGGAGGAGTTCCGCAGCCTGGTCGAGCTGTCGATCGGGATCAAGGCGCGGGTCGTCGGCGAGGACTTCACCGAGAAGGGCCTGCGCGAGATCCTGAACTACGGGCACACCCTCGGGCACGCGGTCGAGCACGCCGAGCGCTACCAGTGGCGCCACGGCGCGGCCGTCTCCGTCGGGATGATGTTCGCGGCGGAGCTCTCGCGCCTGACCGGATCGCTCAGCGACGCGGTGGTGGACCGCCAGCGCCGGGTCCTCGAATCGCTGACCCTGCCGACGAGCTACCCGCTCGGACGATGGGAGACGCTCCTCGCCGCGATGCAGCGCGACAAGAAGACCCGCGCGGGGATGCTCCGCTTCGTGGTCCTCGACGACATCGCCCGCCCGAGCATCCTGCAGGGGCCGGAGACGTCGCTGCTGTTCGCGGCGTACCAGGAGATCGGATCGTAGGTCCGGCTCGGCTGAGCCCGGGCGGCGCCGTCAGCCTCCGCCCAGGGCGGCCCTCCGCGCCTGGGCGTACTCGGCCTCGATGATCGTGCCCGCCGCTCGCAGCGCCTCCAGCTCGGCGAGCCGGTCCGCCAGCGGGCGGGCGGAGCCGGGACCCTCGCGCGCGAAGCGGGCCGCGACCTCGGTCCGCAGGGTCAGCGGATCCACTCCGAGCGAGCGCGCCCGGCGCACGTTCACGACGATCAGCACCACGACGAGCACGATCACGACGGCGATGACGATCGGCACGGCGATGAACGCGATCGAGTACCAGGGCGGCACGACGGTGTCGGCGGGAACGGCGTCCCTGTGCTCCTCCTCGGGGTCGGTCCTCCACCGTCTCGCGCTCCCGCGGACCGGTGGGGCGATTCGCACGCGGCGTCCAGACTCCTCTGCCGACGGGGCCGCGTCGACTACACTCGACGGGTCAGCCGGACCGGCCGATATCGCCGCGCCCGCGTACCGGGCTCGCCGGCGCAGACTTCCACCGAAACGGATCCCCCTTCGCATGGCCTCTACCACCGACATCAAGAACGGCACCGTCCTCAGCATCGACGGCCAGCTCTGGAACGTCATCGACTTCCAGCACGTCAAGCCGGGCAAGGGCGGCGCCTTCGTCCGCACCAAGATGAAGAACGTTCTCACGGGCAAGGTCGTCGACAAGACCTTCAACGCGGGCGCCAAGATCGACACGGCCAACGTCGACCGCCGCGACTTCCAGTACCTCTACCGCGACGGCGCGGACTTCGTGTTCATGGACACCAGCGACTACGACCAGATCACCGTCCCCGAGGCGGTCGTCGGCGACGCGGCGAACTTCATGCTCGAGAACCAGAACGTGACCCTCGCCCTGCACGACGGCGACCCGCTCTACATCGACCTCCCCGCCTCGGTCGTCCTCGAGATCACGTACACGGAGCCGGGCCTCCAGGGCGACCGCTCGACCGGCGGCACCAAGCCCGCGACGGTCGAGACCGGCTACCAGATCCAGGTCCCGCTGTTCCTCGAGCAGGGCACGAAGGTCAAGGTCGACACCCGCACGGGCGACTACCTCGGCCGCGTCAGCTGAGCCGGGCCTCCCGTGAGTGCTCGCACGAAGGCGCGCAAGCGCGCCCTCGACATCCTCTACAACGCCGACGTCCGGCAGATCAGCTTCGCCCAGTCGCTGCGCGCCGAGGCCGAGCGGGCGGCGAACGAGCCGGCCCGTGAGGCCTCGTGGCTCTACGCCCGTGAGATCGTCGACGGGGTCATCGACCACGCCGACGAGATCGACGAGCTGATCGCCCGGCTCGCCCAGGGCTGGACCCTCTCGCGCATGCCCTTGGTCGACCGCGCGATCCTCCGGATCGGGGTGTGGGAGATCCTGCACAACGACGCGGTGCCCGACGGCGTCGCCATCTCGGAGGCCGTCGAGGCCGCCACGTCGCTGTCGACCGACGACTCGGCGGGCTTCATCAACGGTCTCCTCGCCTCCGTCGCGGAGTCCCGCACGACGGCCTGACCCGCCCCGGAGACCTGCTCGGCCCGCCGGATCCCCGTGATCGGACGGGCCGAGGTCGTTCCCGGGGAGGCCGTCCGGCGGGCCGCGCGACGGCCCCTATACTCGTCACGGCTTTTCCTTTAACAGCCGTCCTGTGAGGCGGGGAAGGAGGTCGGTGTGACGGCACGAATCGTGCTCAACGGCGCTGACATCACGCGAGCGCTCACGCGCATCGCCCACGAGATCCTCGAGTCGAACCGCGGCCCCGAGTCGCTGGTCGTCCTCGGCATCCCGACGCGCGGCGTCGCCCTCGCGAGGCGCATCGCCGAGACGATCGCGCGGATCGAGCCGGACGGGCCCCCCGTCTACGCCGGCTCCCTCGACGTGACGATGTACCGCGACGACCTCTCCCGGCACCCGGTCCGCACCCCCGCGCGCACCGCCGTCCCCGCGAGCATCGACGGCCGGACCGTGGTCCTCGTCGACGACGTCCTCTTCTCGGGCCGCACCATCCGCGCCGCCCTGGACGCCCTCAGCGACATCGGCCGTCCGCGGGCCGTGCGGCTGGCCGCGCTGGTCGACCGCGGGCACCGCGAGCTCCCGATCCGGGCGGACTTCGTCGGCAAGAACCTGCCGAGCAGCCTGAGCGAGCGGATCAACGTCCGGCTCGTCGAGACGGACGGCGAGGACCTGGTCGCGATCGAGTCGCAGGCCACCGGCGAGGAGACGGCTCCGTGAAGCACCTGCTCTCGACCCGCGACCTCGACCGCGCGAGCGCGATCGCCCTCCTCGACATCGCCGAGGACATGGCGGACGTGCAGAACCGCGAGGTCAAGAAGCTGCCGACCCTGCGCGGGAAGACCGTGGTCAACCTCTTCTTCGAGGACTCCACGCGCACGCGGATCTCGTTCGAGGCGGCGGCGAAGCGGCTCTCGGCCGACGTCATCAACTTCAGCGCGAAGGGCTCCAGCGTCTCCAAGGGCGAGAGCCTGAAGGACACCGCGCAGACGCTCGCCGCGATGGGCGCCGACGGCGTGGTCATCCGCCACAGCGCCTCCGGAGCCCCTGCGGTTCTGGCGGCGAGCGGCTGGATCGACGCGTCGATCCTCAACGCCGGCGACGGGACCCACGAGCACCCGACCCAGGCGCTCCTGGACGCGTTCACCATCCGCCGGCGCCTGCACGGCGCCTCCGCGTCCCGCGGCAAGAGCCTCGACGGCGTCGCGGTCACCATCGTCGGCGACGTCCTGCACTCGCGGGTGGCGCGCTCGAACGTCTGGCTGCTGACGGCGCTGGGCGCCGAGGTGACCCTGGTCGCACCGCCGACCCTCGTGCCGGTCGACACGCGCGACTGGCCCGCGACCATCCGCTTCGATCTGGACGAGGCGATCGATACCGGGCTCCCCGACGTCGTGATGCTCCTGCGCATCCAGCTCGAGCGGATGTCGAGCGGGTTCTTCCCCAACGGCCGGGAGTACGCGCGGATCTGGGGCCTCGACGACGAGCGGCTCGCCCGGCTGGGTCCCGATACCATCGTCATGCACCCCGGACCCATGAACAGGGGCGTCGAGATCTCCTCGGCGGCCGCCGATTCGAGCCGCTCCACGGTGCTCGAACAGGTCACGAACGGAGTGTCCGTCCGGATGGCCGCGCTCTACCTGCTGCTGTCCGGCGAACGGGAGGTCCACTGATGAGCACTGCCCAGCCGCTTCAGAGCACGGCGCCGGAGCGGATCCTGATCTCGGGGGCGACGCTCGCCGACGAGTCGACCGCCGACCTGCTGATCGACGGGGGCGTGATCGTCGAGATCGGCGCCGACCTCGACTCGCGCGGGGCCCGCGTGATCGACGCCGACGGCCTGCTGGCGCTGCCCGGCCTGGTCGACCTGCACACCCACCTGCGCGAGCCGGGGTTCGAGCAGAGCGAGACGATCCTCACCGGGACGCGAGCTGCGGCCGCCGGAGGCTTCACCGCCGTCTTCGCGATGGCGAACACCTCGCCGGTGCAGGACACCGCGGGCGTGGTCGAGCAGGTGCAGAGCCTGGGCGAGGACGCCGGCTACGCGACGGTCCGCCCGATCGGCGCGGTGACCGTGGGTCTGGCGGGGGAGTCGCTCGCCGAGCTCGGCGCGATGGCCCGCAGCCGCGCGGCCGTGCGGGTCTTCTCGGACGACGGGAAGTGCGTCTCGGACGCGCTGCTGATGCGCCGCGCTCTCGAGTACGTCAAGGCGTTCGACGGAGTCGTCGCCCAGCACGCGCAGGAGCCGCGGCTCACCGTCGGCGCGCAGATGAACGAGGGCGCCGTCTCCAGCGCCCTCGGCCTGCAGGGCTGGCCCGCCGTGGCCGAGGAGGCGATCGTCGCCCGCGACGTGCTCCTCGCCGAGCACGTGGGCTCCCGCCTGCACGTCTGCCACGTCTCGACCGCGGGCTCGGTCGACGTCATCCGCTGGGCGAAGGCCCGGGGGATCGACGTGACCGCCGAGGTCACCCCCCACCACCTGCTCCTCACCGAGCAGGCCGTCGCCGGCCAGGACGGGCCGAGCTACGACGCCCGCTTCAAGGTGAACCCGCCGCTGCGCCGCGACGAGGACGTGCTCGCCCTCCGCGAGGCCCTCGCCGACGGCACCATCGACATCGTCGCCACCGACCACGCGCCGCACCCGGTCGAGGCGAAGGACTGCGAGTGGGACGCCGCGGCGTTCGGCATGGTCGGCCTCGAGAGCGCGCTGAGCGTGGTGCACGCCGCCGTCGTCGAGGACGGGCGGATGAGCTGGTCCGACGTCGCGCGCGTGCTCTCCTCCGCCCCCGCCCGCATCGGCCGGCTCGACGGCTACGACCGCGGCCTCGCCGTCGGGGCCGCCGCGAACGTCGTGCTCTACGACCCGGAGGCACGCCGCCGCTTCTCGGTCGAGGACCTGCGAGGCCGCAGCGGCAACTCCCCGTACCTCGGTCGCGAGCTGCCGGGCCGCGTCG
>NZ_PSTP01000018.1:0-60441 GCF_002930935.1 Rathayibacter sp. AY1A2
CAACGTGACCGTCCAGGACGTCCACATCCCCGAGGACGACACCCAGGAGTCCGACCCGCGCGTCGTCTGACCCGTTCCCCCCGCACCGACGCCCCGGTGCCGTTCGGCCCGGGGCGTCGGTGCGGGGGGAACGGGTCAGACGACGCGCGGGTCGGACTCCTGGGTGTCGTCCTCGGGGATGTGGACGTCCTGGACGGTCACGTTGATCTCGGCGACCTCCATGCCGGCGATGTGCTGGATGGCGTCGGCGACGGCGGAGCGCACGTCCTCGGCGACCTTCTGCAGCGGCGCGGGGTACTCGGCGACGATGGTGATATCGGCGGCGACCTGGCGCTCGCCGACCTCGACCTTGACGCCCTGGCCGCGGTCGTCGTTGCCGATCGCACTGCGAATGGCGCCGATCGCTCGGGCCGCTCCTCCGCCGAGGGCGTGGACGCCCGGGACCTCGCGCGCGGCGATGCCGGCGACCTTGGCGATGACGCCGTCCTCGATCACGGTGCGTCCGGATCCGGTGCTGGTCTGACGGGTGGTGGTCGCGGTGGTCTCGGCCATGGTCTCCTCTTTTCGCTCGGGGCCCGATCGCTCGATCAGGCGGGGTATGCAGGTAGGACGCTCCGTCGACGCCGAACGTCACGGTCGGATCCGGCCCGCCCAGGCAACTGCCAGAGAGGCGGGCCGGGCCGGGCCGGTCCTCTCAGGAACGCGGTCGACGCCCGTCGATTCGCCCTCGGCCCGGTGCTGTGGTGGCATGGAGCCGTGACCGACGCGACCGCCCCGCAGGCGCCCCTCCCCGATCGGACGGCCGCGCGCATGCGCCCGCGCGCCCTGCTCGTCCTGGCCCTGATCGGCGCGGTCGGCGGGACCCTGTCGGGCGCGTTCGGCGTCGGCGGCGGGATCGTGATGGTGCCGATGCTGATCGCGTGGGCCGGGATGGACCAGCGCCGCGCCTCCGCCACCTCGCTGCTCGCGATCGCTCCGACCTCGGTCGCCGGAGCGTTCGGCTACGCCCTCGCCGGTCAGGTCGCCTGGGTCCCGGCGGCGGTGATCGCGGCTGCGGCGATGCTCGGGGCGGTGGCCGGATCCTGGCTGCTCGCGCGGCTGCCGCTCGGCGTGCTGCGCTGGATGTTCGTGGCGCTGCTCGTGGCCGCGGCGGTGCGGATGGCCGTGTTCGGCTCGAACGACACCGGCGACGTCGCCGAGGGCTGGGGCGTGTGGCCCGGATTCGCGGGGCTCGGCATCGGGATGGGCGTCGCCTCCGGCCTCTTCGGCATCGGCGGCGGAGCGATCGCCGTGCCGGTCCTGGTCGGCGCCTTCGGGCTCGCGGACCTCCTGGCCAAGGGCACCTCGCTCGCCGCGATGATCCCGACGGCGGTCACCGGCTCGATCGCGAACGCCCGGCGCGGCCTGCTCGACGTGCGGGCGGGCCTCGTGGTCGGGCTCACCGCCACGGCGTTCTCCTTCGCCGGAGTGGCGCTCTCCTTCCTCCTGCCGGCGCGCGTGTCCGGGATCCTCTTCGCGGTCCTCCTCCTGCTCGCGGCGGTGCAGCTCGCCCTTCGCGGGCGGCGCCGCTGAGCCCTGAACGACGCGGACCCCCGCCGTCAACGCCCTGTCCGATCCGTCGCAGACGCTCGTAGCGTCGTCGCGATCGGGCGCGGGCCCGGAGGGGCGGTTGCACGATGGACCAGCAGCAGCAGCGCGATCAGCAGCACCGGCAGCAGCGGCGAGGGGGCGGCGCGAGCCTGCACCGGGACGTCGCACCCGGGGTGCACCGGCTCGAGCACGCCTGGACGAACCTCTACCTGATCGAGGAGGCGGGCCGGTTGACCGTCGTCGACGCCGGTCTCCCGAGGACGTGGCCGTACCTGGTCCGCGCGCTGGAGGTGCTCGGCCGCTCGCTCGGCGACATCGACGCCCTCGTGCTGACCCACGCGCACGTCGACCACCTCGGCGTCGCCCGCAGCCTCGTCCGGCGGGGCGTCCCCGTGCACCTGCACGCGGCCGACCAGCCGCTCGCCGCGCAGCCCTACTCCTACCGCCGCCAGCGCACCCCGTTCGCGTACCCGCTGCTGCACCCCTCCGCGATCCCGGTGCTCGGCGCGATGGCCCGTGCCGGGGCGCTCGCGGTGCCGCCCGTGCACGGGACCCTGCCGCTGACCGCCGGAGCGGTGCTCGACGTGCCCGGATCGCCCCGCGTGCTCGCGACTCCGGGGCACACCGACGGGCACGTCTCGCTGCACCTGCCCGAGCGCGACGCGGTGATCGGCGGAGACGCCCTGGTCACGCTCGACCCCTACTCCGCGCGCACCGGCCCGCACCTGATCGCGCGCGCCGCCACCGCCGACACGGCGCAGTCCCTCGACTCGCTGCGGGTCCTCGCCGGGACCGGGGCGCGGACACTCCTGCCCGGCCACGGCGCGCCCTGGCGCCTGGGCGTCGCGGCGGCGGCCGAGCTCGCGGCGCGGACGCCGATCGCCTAGGGCAGGCTCCGCAGGCCGCTCAGAGGCCGGTGGCCTGCCTCCCCGGCCGACCCGGTCCCGCAGCCGTGACACCATCGGAGGTGATGTCGATCCCCGGTCCCGCATGAGCGCGGTCAGCTACCAGGCCGCGTCGATCCCCCTCCGCCTGGCCAGCGCCGGCATGGTCGTCGCCCTCCCCGTCCTCGCCGTCGAGCGTCTCGGCGACGTCGCGCTCGGCGGTGCCCTGACCGGAGCGGCGCTCTTCCCCGCCGTGATCGCCGCGCCGCTGGTCGGCACGGTGCTCGACCGGGTCCGCCGCCCCCGCCGGCTCCTGGTCGGCGCCGCGCTCACGACCGCCGTCGCCTTCGCGGTCGCCGCCTTCCTCGGCGAGGTGCCGACGCCGCTCATCGTGGTGCTGCTGCTCCTCGCGGGGCTCGCGACGCCCGTCTACATGGGCGGCATGTCGAGCTTCGTCACGAGCGCCATCCCGGAGCCGCGCCGCGCCTACGCGCAGGACTCGCTCTCGTACACGGTCGCCTCGATCAGCGGGCCGGCGATCGTGGGCCTCGCGGTCGGAGTCGGGGGAGCGCGGACCGCGATGCTCGCCATGGCGGTCCTCGCCCTCATCGGCGTCGTCGGGTCGCTCGGCCTCGCCATGGAGGCCCGTCCGGCGCCGACCGTCGGCGTGCTGCGGACGATCGTCGCGGGCGTCACCCACCTCGTGCGGCACCGTCCGATCGCGGTGGTCACCTCGGCGGGCACCCTCAGCCAGGTCGCGGGCGGAGCGGCGGGAGTCGCGGCGATCAGCCTCTCTGTGGAGCGGCTGGGCAGCACCGACGCCGCCGCGTGGATCCTGACCGCCTTCGCCGTGGGCGGCCTGCTCGGCGCCCTCGCCGTGGCGGCCCGCCGCTGGACCCGCCGTCCGCCGGCGTGGACCATGGGCGCCGCCTACATCGCGACCGGCGCCGTCCTCCTGGTCGCCGTTCCCGACCTGGGCGTCGTCGTGGCGATCGCCGCCTTCGCGGTCGCGGGCGTCTTCACGGCCCCCTCGAACGCGGCGATGCTGCTGCTGCGCGACGAGGAGAGCCCCGCCGCCGTCCGCTCGCAGGTGTTCACGATCGGCGCGGGGCTGCGCTCCGCCGCCGCGGCCGTCGGCGCCGTGCTGGCGGGAGCGGCGGCCGGCCTCGGAGCCTCCTGGCTCGTCGCGGGGATCGCCGTGGTCTGGATCGGCTCCGGCCTGCTGCTGCGGCTGTTCCCCGCGCGCGACCGCGACTGACCCGGGACGCGCGCGGAGCGCTCGGCGGGACCGGCACCGCCGCGCGCGGAGATCGCGATCAGGCCGCGACGCCCGCCAGCGTGCCCGTGCTCGGCCCGTTCGGGTCGGTGATCATGCAGTTGATCGTCCGGTCGCCCGTGCCCCAGCTCTCGGCGGTCGGGTAGTAGTAGCTGAAGTCGTACGCCGAGTCCTGGTAGCCGATCCCGGTGAACGACTCGAACGCCGTGACGCAGTCGGTCTCGGCCTGCTCCGTCGCGACGGACTCGCCCGGGTACTCGTCGGCGTCTGCCATCGTCAGGTTCTGGAACACCTCGTAGACGTGCGGGTCGGTGCAGGGCACGGTCGGCACGTCGGTGACCTCGGTCGCCTCCTCGCTGAGCTCGCCGTTCAGGCAGTCGCCCACGCGCAGCTGGAAGACGTCGGTCGTCCCGCCCTCGGTGATCTCCCCGGTCTCGTCGTCGCGGGTCTCGCCTCCCATCAGGCCGTTCAGGCCCGAGCAGCCGGTCAGGCCGAGGGCGAGGGCCGCGCCGGCGGCCAGGACGAGGGCGGTTCTGCGGCGGTTCATGGCGACTCCCGGGATCAGCGGTACGGAGGTGTTCCTGTGACGACTCCCAGGCTAGAGGTGCAGGGCATCCGTCCCGAGGGGGATGCACCCGATCCGGATCTCCACTTTCCGGAGTAGCGGACGCTCAGCCCCGTCCGGTCGAATGGGGTCATGGCTCAGAAGACGGTCGCAGACCAGCTCATCGCTCAGCTCATCGACGCCGGCGTCTCCCGCATCTACGGGATCGTCGGGGACTCGCTGAATCCGATCGTCGACGCGGTGCGCCGCAGCGGCGGCTCCGAGAAGGGAGGCATCGACTGGATCCACGTGCGCAACGAGGAGGCGGCCGCCTTCGCCGCCGGCGCGGAGGCGCAGCTCACCGGGCGCCTCGCCGTCTGCGCCGGCAGCTGCGGCCCCGGCAACCTGCACCTCATCAACGGCCTCTACGACGCGCACCGCTCCTCCGCCCCGGTGCTCGCCATCGCGAGCCACATCCCCAGCAACGAGATCGGCTCGTCCTACTTCCAGGAGACGCACCCGGACAGGCTCTTCGTCGAGTGCTCGAACTACCGCGAGCTGATCTCGACCGCCGCCCAGGCCCCGCGGGTCGTCAACGCCGCGATGCGCAGCGCGGTCGCCCTCCGCGGAGTCGCCGTGGTCACCCTCCCCGGCGACATCGCCGAGCTGGAGGCGGTGGACGGCTTCCCCGCGTTCGTGCTGCCGTCGACGCCCGTCCTGGTCCCCGCCGACGCCGACGTCCGCGCCCTCGCGGCCGCGATCGACCAAGCGCGGACCGTCGCGATCTTCGCGGGCGCCGGAGTGCAGAACGCGCACGACGAGGTCGTCGCCTTCGCCGAGCTGGTGGGCGCGCCCGTCGGGCACAGCCTGCGCGGCAAGGAGTGGATCCAGTACGACAACCCCTACGACGTCGGCATGACGGGCCTCCTCGGCTACGGAGCGGCGCACGCCGGCATGCACGACGCCGACCTGCTCCTCCTCCTCGGCACCGACTTCCCCTACGAGCAGTTCCTCCCTGACGCCTCGAAGGTGGTGATCGCTCAGGTCGACAGCGACGCCTCGAAGCTCGGTCGCCGCGTCAGCGTCGAGCACCCCGTCCACGGCGACGTGGCGGCGACCCTCACCGCGCTGACCCCGCTCGTGCAGCGGAAGGACCACCGCTTCCTCGAGAAGACGCTGAAGAAGCACGAGAAGCTGGTCACCGGAGTCGTCGGGAAGTACACCGAGGTCGGCACGCGCAGCCCGATCCACCCCGAGCTCGTCGCGTCCACGCTCGACGGCCTGCTCTCCGAGGACGCGATCGTCACCGCCGACACCGGCATGGGCAACGTCTGGCAGGCCCGCTACATCACCCCCAACGGGAAGCGGCGCCTGCTCGGCTCGTACATGCACGGCTCGATGGCGAACGCGCTGCCGCAGGCGGTCGGCGCGCAGCTCTCGCACCCGGGGCGCCAGGTCGTCTCGCTGAGCGGCGACGGCGGGCTCTCGATGCTGATGGGCGAGCTGGTCACGGTCGCCGCCTACCGGCTGCCCGTGACGATCGTCGTGTTCAACAACTCCACGCTCGGGCTGGTGAAGGTCGAGATGCTGGTCGACGGCTTCCCGGACTTCGCCGTCGACGTGCCGATGGTCGACTACGCGAAGGTGGCGGAGGCGATCGGCATCCGCGGGATCCGCGTCGAGGACCCGCGCGACGTGGAGGAGGCCCTCCGCTCGGCGCTCGCCGACGGCGGCCCGGTCCTCGTCGACGTGGTGACGGATCCGCTCGCCCTCTCGCTCCCGCCCACGATCACGGGCGCGCAGGTGAAGGGCTTCGCGCTGGCGGTCTCGAAGATCGTGATGAACGGAGGAGCGGGCGAGGCCGTCGCGCTGGCCCGCACCAACATCAAGCACGCTCTCCGATGATCGACGCCCGAGCGCTCGCGAGCGGCACCTGGTTCGTCCGGGGCTCCTCGCTGCCGCTCTGGCGCTCGCGGTCGGGGGTGGCGATCACGTACGCGCCGCTCCCGACCGGCGGGATCGGCGACGTCGTCAGCTGGCGCGGCCGCACGCGCTCGCACTACGTGGTCGGGATCGACACCCCCGACCCGCACGATCCGTCCGGCTTCCGCTGGCGCGGCGTCGAGCCGCTGACCCTCCTCGCCCGCAGCCGCTGGTCGTTCGTGGCCGCCGACGAGGAGGCGGGCTGGGCGCTCACCCGCTTCGCCCGGACGCCGTTCACGCCCGCCGGCGTCGACGTGTACGTCCGAGAGCCGCACCCGGCCCGCGGCGTCCTTGCGGCGGCGCTCGCCGCCTGCGCCGCCGACCCGCGCACGTCCGCGCTGCGCCCGCGCCTCTTCGAGGTCGCGCCCTGACTCCTGTGCGCGCGCCCTCCCGTGAGGCGTCACGAACGGCCGTCATCCCGCTCGGATGACGACCGTTCGCGACCCCTCGGCGGTCGTCGATACGGGGACCGTTCGGCGAGTGCTCGTCGCAGGCGCTCGACGGAGCGCTCGGGGTGCGGGACGAACTCGGCGCCGACGATGCGGACGACGCGGACCCCGATCGAGGCGAGGTCGTCGTAGCGGCCGAGGTCGCGCGCGAAGCGCCGGTTGCTGGTGCGGTGATCGTCGCCCTCGTACTCCCACGCGACCCGCTCCGCGGGGTACCAGCCGTCCGGCCGCCCGACGAAGACCCCGTCGGAGTCGAACAGCGGCTCCTGCAGCACCGGCTCCGGAAGGCCCGCCCGCACCGAGGCGAGCCGGAACCGCGACTCCTGCCGCGACTCCGCCCCGTCGCGCACCAGAGCGAGCGCGGCGCGGAGTCGCACCGAGCCCCGACCGCGGAAGGCCGACACGCGCTCCCGCAGGTCGGGCAGCGGCACCCAGGGCCGTTGATCCGCCGGATCGCCGACGACCGGCGTGCGCACCAGCGCGTCGCCCACCGCGACGAGGTCGTCCGGCTCGAGGAGCGCGGAGAGATGGCAGAAGAGCGAGGCCGGATCGGTGAGGGGGAGTCCGCGGCGGAGGACGCGGCGGACGTCGGGATCGGCGAGGGCGTGGCCGACGACGTTCCGGTGCCGGGGAGCGCGTCCCGGCCGGCGGACGCTGACGTGCACCGGCTCGTCCGCAGCGGCGGGCGGGAGGTCGAGCGGCCAGAGCCGCGCCGCCGTCACGTGGCTCAGGAGCGCCTCCGGACCGACCAGCGCGAGGAGCGCCTCCGCGCGCAGGCGCAGGTCGGGGTCGGGGTCGGCGGTGCGGACGCCGTGGAAGGGCCGGTGGAGGTCGGAGCTGCGGAGCCGCCCGCGGCTCAGACCGCTCGCGCGAGCGTCAGCGACGGTGAAGGCGCGGCCGCGGAGTCCGATCGGAAGCGGCGAGGGATCGTGCATCCGGCCACTGTCCCGCCTCCCGATCCTCGTGAACCGGTTCTCCACAGGTCGGATTCTGCGCCCACCCCGCTCGACCGCGTCCATGCGTCACGAACGGCCGTCATCCCGCTCGGATGACGACCATCCGCGACCCTTCAGCGAGCTGGCGCGCGCAGGTGCGGGCGCGTCACTCGCCGAGCGTGATCGCCTGCGCCTCGACGAGCTCGGGCTCGGGCTCGTGGGCGTCGGCGCGGGCCAGGGTGCGGCGTCCGAGCAGCACGATCAGCGCGGCGACGGCGACGGCTCCGGCCGCGGCGTACATCGGGAAGGCCGGCGAGATCGCGGCGGCCAGGGCGGAGGCGGCGGGCGGGGCGATCGCGCCGCCGAGGAAGCGGACGCCGGAGTAGGCGGACGACGCGACGGAGCGGGGCAGGTCGGTCGCCTCCATCACGCACTCGGTGAGCACCGTGTTGACGACTCCGAGCAGCAGGCCGCCGACGATGATGCAGACGATCAGGCCGACGCGCGACGAGATCACGAGGCCGCCGGCGATCAGGTCGAGCGCGAGCAGCAGCAGCACCGAGCGCAGCACGACGGTGCGCGGGAGGCGCCGGGTGAGCAGCGGAGCGACGAACACGGAGGTGACCGCCACGCCCAGGCCCCAGCCGAAGAACGTGAAGCCGAGGCCCATCTCGTCCAGGCCGAGCGGGTAGGGCGTGTAGGCGAGCAGCACGAAGAAGCCGATGTTGTAGAACAGGGCGGCGCCCGCCAGCGTGCGGATGGCCGGGACCTTGAGGGCCGCGAAGGGCGCCGAGAGCGGAGTCGGAGCGGGCTTGGGGCCGTCCTCCCGCAGGAGCGTCGCGATGGCGATGAAGCCGACGGCCATCAGCACGGCGGTCCCGAAGAACGGGCCGCGCCACGAGACGCTGCCGAGGAGCCCGCCGAGCAGCGGGCCGATGGCGATGCCGATGCCCAGCGCGGCCTCGTAGAGCACGATCGCCGCGGAGGAGCCTCCGCTCGCCGCGCCGACGATGGTCGACAGGGCGGTCGAGATGAACAGCGCGTTGCCGAAGCCCCAGCCCGCGCGGAAGCCGATGACGCCCTCGACGCTGCCCGCCGTGCCGGCGAGCGCGGCGAACACCACGATCAGCACCAGGCCGATCATGAGGGTCTTCTTGGCGCCGATGCGGCTGGAGAGCCAGCTGGTGAAGAACATCACGACGCCGGTGATGACGAGGTAGCTCGTGAAGAGCAGCGAGGTCTCGGTCGGAGTCGCCTGCAGGCTCTCGGCGATGGCCGGGAGGATCGGGTCGACCAGGCCGATCCCCATGAAGGCGATCACCGCGGCGAAGGCGACGGCCCAGACGGCCAGCGGCTGCTTCAGGATCGAGCCCTGGGCGGGCGAGTGGGGGGAGGTGGTCACGGCGTGGAGCCTTTCTCGGGGGAGGAGGGGACGGGGGTGCCGGCGATCCGGGCGACGCGGGCCTCGACGAGGGTCGCGGCGCGCTCGAGGGCGAGGCGGTCGTCCTCGTCGAGGTCCTCGAACAGCGGGGCCAGGGCGGCCTCGAGGCGGAGCCGGTGCTCGGCGAGGGCGTCGAAGCCGGCGGGAGTGCCCTCGATCAGCCAGGCGCGGCCGTCGCCGGCGTCGTGGACGCGGCGGATCCAGCCGGCCTCGTCGAGCCGGGCGATGATCCCGGTCATCGTCGGCTGGGTGACGCGGGCCCGCTCGGCGAGCTCGCCGAGGCGGGAGGGGGAGGCGGTGCGCAGCTCGGCGAGCGTCGACCAGACGGCTCCGGACTGCGCGCCGAGCCCGGTCGCGCCGCTCGCCCGGCCCGCGAACCGCGTGAGGGCGGTGGCGGCGGAGGCGAGACGCACGGGGGCGCTGGGATCGGGCACGAGAAACAATATAGCATGCCTATGTAGTGCGGTGGAGGGCGCTCCGAGTCCACCCTCCATCGGGCGCACTCACTGACGTTCTCCTCCGCTTCTGTGACAGGATCATCCGTATTCGCGCGTCCACTCCCGCGATCACCGACGGAAAGAGAAGTCATGTCCCCGAGCGAGCACGACGTCGTCGTGATCGGAGCCGGTGCCACCGGACTCACCGCGGCGCTCCGGCTGCAGCAGCACGGACTCGACGTCGTCGTCGTCGAGGCGCGCGAGCGCGTGGGCGGGCGGCTCGAGACCCGCGTGGTCGACGGGCAGCTCCTCGAGCTCGGCGGCCAGTGGGTCTCGCCGGACCAGACGGCGCTCCTCGAGACCCTCGACGAGCTCGGCCTCGGCACCTACTCCCGCTACCGCGAGGGCGAGAGCGTCTACATCGGCGCCGACGGCTCCGCTCGCCGCTTCACCGGCGACATCTTCCCGGGGAGCGAGCGCACCGAGTCCGAGATCTCCCGCCTGATCGAGGTGCTCGACCGCCTCGTCGCCGAGACGGACCCGGCGGCGCCGTGGACGCATCCGCTCGCCCGCGACTACGACCGCGTCACCTTCGCCGCCTGGCTGGAGCAGCAGAGCGACGACGAGGAGGCGCGGGCCAACATCGCCCTCTTCCTCGCCGACGCCATGCTCACCAAGCCGGCGCACGCCTTCTCCCTCCTCCAGGCGCTCCTCATGGCCGCGAGCGCGGGGAGCTTCAGCAACCTGGTCGACGCCGACTTCATCCTCGACAAGCGCGTGATCGGCGGCCTCCAGCAGGTCCCGGAGCGGCTCGCCGAGCGCCTCGGCGCCGAGCGCGTCCTGCTCGGGCACCCGGTCCGCTTTGTCCGCCACGGTGACGACGGGGTCGAGGTGCGCGCCGACGGCGTCGTCCTCCGCGCCCGCCGCGCGATCGTCGCCGTGCCGCCGAACCTCGTCGGCCGCATCTCGTTCGACCCGCCGCTCCCGCGACTGCGGCAGCAGGCCCTGCAGCACCAGTCGCTCGGCCTCGTGATCAAGGTGCACGCCACCTACGCCACGCCCTTCTGGCGCGCCGACGGCCTCTCCGGCACCGCGTTCAGCCCGCACTCGCTCGTGCACGAGGCCTACGACAACTCGAACCACGGGGAGGAGCGCGGCACCCTGGTCGGCTTCGTCTCGGACGAGAAGGCCGACCGCCTGCTCGCGCTCGACGAGGCGGTGCGGAAGGCCGCGATCCTCGACTCGCTCGCCGCCTACTTCGGCCCGGCCGCGCTCGATCCGGTCGTCTACTACGAGAGCGACTGGGCGTCCGAGGAGTGGACGCAGGGCGCGTACGCCGCGAGCTTCGACCTGGGCGGGCTGACCCGGTACGGCGCGCTGCAGCTGGAGCCGGTGGGTCCGCTCCGCTTCGGCACGAGCGACCTCGCCGCCGAGGGCTACCAGCACGTCGACGGCGCCATCCGCGTCGGCAGGCGCCTGGCACAGGAGATCATCGACGAGGACGGCGCGACCGCACCGGCCCCCCAGCGCGAAGGAGCACAGCCCGCATGAGCACCCACTACGCCGTGATCGACCCGGCCACGGGAGAGACCCTCCGCGAGTACCCGACCCTCGGCGACGCCGAGCTGACCGCGGCGATCGGCTCGGCGCAGGACGCGTACTCCTCGTGGTCGCGGACCGTGCCCGTCGCGACCCGCGCGGCGCTGATCGCCCGCGTGGCAGAGCTGCACGTCGAGCGCGCCGACGAGCTCGCGGCGATCATCGTCCGCGAGATGGGCAAGCCGCTCGACCAGGCGCAGGGCGAGGTCGGCTTCGCCGCCGACATCTACCGCTACTACGCCGAGAACGGCGAGGCCTTCCTCGCCGACGAGCCGATCGAGCTCGCCGAGGGCACCGGCTCCGCGCTGATCCGCCGCGCCGGGCTGGGCGTGCTGCTGGGCATCATGCCGTGGAACTTCCCCTACTACCAGGTGGCCCGCTTCGCCGGCCCGAACGTGGTCGCGGGCAACACGATCCTGCTCAAGCACGCACCGCAGTGCCCGGAGTCGGCCGCCGCCATCGCCGACATCTTCCATACCGCGGCCGAGGAGCTGGGCGCGCCCGCCGGCGTCTACGTGAACCTCTACGCCACGAACGAGCAGGCCGCGACCGTCATCGCCGACCCTCGGGTCCAGGGCGTCTCCGTCACCGGTTCCGAGCGGGCCGGCGCGGCCGTCGCGGAGCTCGCGGGCCGATACCTGAAGAAGGTCGTGCTCGAGCTCGGCGGCTCCGACCCGTTCGTGCTCCTGTCGACCGACGACCTCGACAAGGCGGTCGAGGACGCGGTCGCCGCGCGCCTGGACAACAACGGCCAGTCCTGCAACGCCGCGAAGCGCTTCATCGTGATCGACGAGCTGTACGACGCGTTCGCCGAGAAGTTCACGGAGGCGTTCACCCGCGCCCAGCCGGCCGATCCGTTCGCGGAGGGCACCCTCCTCGGCCCGCTCTCCTCCTCCGCCGCGACGGAGCGCCTCGAGGCGCAGCTGGCGGCCGCGCGCGAGCAGGGGGCCACCGTCCGCGCCAGCGGCGAGGTGACCGGCAACTTCTTCCCGCCCGCCGTGCTCGAGGGCGTCACGCCCGCGATGGACGCCTACCGCGAGGAGTTCTTCGGCCCCGTCGCCGCGCTCTACCGCGTCCGCGACGAGGACGAGGCGATCGCCCTCGCGAACGACACCCCCTACGGCCTCGGCTCCTACCTCTACACGACCGACCAGGAGCAGGCCCTGCGCCTGGCGGACCGGATCGACGCGGGCATGGTCTGGATCAACCTCGTCCTCGGCGACGCGGCCGAGCTGCCCTTCGGCGGCGTGAAGCGCTCGGGCACCGGCCGCGAGATGGGCCGCCCCGCCCTCGAGGAGTTCGTGAACAAGAAGCTCATCCGCATCGCGTGAGACGGGTGCGGGCCGGGCCCCGGAGTCGATCCGGAGCTCGGCCCGCAGCCGCTCGGCGTGCGCCCGCTCACTTCTTCGTCAGCGACGACTCCTTGTGCGCGGCCTTCGCGTCGGTCTTGTCGCTCTGCACGATCCAGTAGGGCTCGTCGTCCGAGGCGTTGAACTTCTGCCCCTCGAACTGGAACTCCTTCGTCTTCTTCTCGACCAGCTCGCCGTGGGTCTCGCCCTGCGAGGTGTTCCAGCTGATCTTGTCGCCCTTCTTCACGAGGCGGCTCCTCTCTCTCGGTCGCGCCGGAGCGCGGTGGTCCCCTCGCGCGGAAGCGCGATGGTGGTGGTGACGTCGACGATCGCCGGAGCGGCGGGCGCCGACGAGAAGCCGAACCGCACGGGCGGCGAGAGCGGGCGCAGCGGGCCGAGGTCCTCCTCCGCCAGCACCGCGTGGACGCCCTCGACGCGGCGGATCGCCCGCACGCCGTAGTACTCGCGGCGTCCGTGCCCTGCCGACCCGGCCGTGCTCACTCCGCGGACGAGCAGCGAGGCGACCGGTGAGATCGCGGTCAGCCATGCCGGGTGCTCGGCGAGCGGCCGCGGCACGATCCGCAGCAGCCGGCCGAGCGGAGTGAGACCGCCGAGCTCCAGGCGCACCGCGAGCGGTCCGGCCGCGACGGACAGGCCGCCCGCGATCCTCCGCCACGACACCGACGCGATCCGCACCTCGTCGAACGCGTACGTCGACCCGATGAAGTCCGCGACCTCGCGGGTCGGTGCGATCAGGAGGCGGTGGCCGTCGCCGTCCTCGACCATCGCGTCGGCGAACGGGCCGAAGGGGGTGTCCTCCCAGAGGCCCAGCACGATCCTCGTGCCCGAGGACGTGCCGAACCCCGCGATGCGCCCGCCGAAGCGGAGGAGCCGCGGGGTCCGGCCGGTCATCAGGAGGCCGAGCGCAGCAGCGTGAACGAGCCGTCGCGGACGATCAGCGTGGTGACCTCGCCCTCGACGACCTGCTCCGGGTCGCTGGAGGCGGCCAGCGTCCACTCGGCGCCGGGCGCCTCGGGAACGGTGAACTCGACGCCGTTCTCCGCCGCGTTCAGCAGCAGGGCGAAGCTCGCGCTGCCCTCGTGCTCGAACACGAAGGTGATCGAGCGGGCGTCGGGGTTGTCCCAGTCCTCGTCGGCGAAGCCCTGCGCGTCGGAGCGGAGGATGTCGACCGTGTCGGGGCCGCCGTCGCCGGGGGCGCGGCGGAACCACTTCGGGCGCAGCGCCGGCTCCGCGGCGCGGAGGGCGATCAGCTCGCGGGTGAAGGCGAGCAGCTCGCGGTCCGCGTTCTCCCAGTCGAACCACGAGATCTCGTCGTCCTGGCAGTAGGCGTTGTTGTTGCCGCCCTGCGTGCGGGCGATCTCGTCGCCGCCCAGGATCATCGGCACGCCGGCCGAGAGCAGCAGCGTCGCGAGGAAGTTGCGGCGCATGCGGTCGCGGCGCTCGTTGACCGCCTCGTTCTCGGTCGGGCCCTCGGCGCCGTTGTTGGAGGAGCGGTTGTCGCTCTCGCCGTCGTTGTTGTCCTCGCCGTTGGCCGCGTTGTGCTTGCGCGAGTAGGCGGTGAGGTCGGCGAGGGTGAAGCCGTCGTGCGCGGTGACGAAGTTGATGCTGGAGACCGGCGAGCGGCGGTCGGCCTCGTACACGTCGGGGGAGCCGAGGACGCGCTGCGCGGTCGTGCCGAGCACCGAGTCGGCGCCGTTCCAGAAGTCGCGCACGTCGTCGCGGAACTTCCCGTTCCACTCCGACCAGTCCGCGGGGAAGCCGCCGACCTGGTAGCCGGCGGTGTCCCACGGCTCGGCGATCATCTTGACGGGCGCGAGCACCGGGTCCTGCGCGATCAGGTCGAGGAAGGCGCTGTGCACCTCGGCCTCACCGGTCTGGCGGGTGAGGGTGGTGGCGAGGTCGAAGCGGAAGCCGTCGATGTGCATCTCGGTCACCCAGTAGCGCAGCGAGTCCATGATCAGGCCGAGCGCGGCCGGGTGCGCGACGTTGAGGCTGTTGCCGGTGCCGGTGGTGTCGAAGTAGTTCGCGCGGTCCTCCTCCACCAGGCGGTAGTAGGAGCCGTTGTCGATGCCCTTGAACGAGAGGGTGGGGCCCTTGTCGTTGCCCTCGGCGGTGTGGTTGTAGACCACGTCGAGGATGACCTCGAGGCCGGCCTCGTGGAACGCCTTGACCATGGCCTTGAACTCGTCGACCTGCGAGCCGTCGTCGCCGGCGTGGGAGTACTCGTTGTGCGGCGCGAAGAAGCCGAGGGAGTTGTAGCCCCAGTAGTTGCGCAGGCCCTTCTCCTCGAGGTGCGAGTCCTGCACGAACTGGTGCACGGGGAGCAGCTCGACCGAGGTCACGCCCAGGTCGGTGAAGTGCTTGATCGCGGCGGGGTGCGCGAGGCCGCGGTAGGTGCCGCGGATGTCCTCGGGCACGTCGGGGTGCAGCTTCGTGAAGCCCTTCACGTGCACCTCGTAGACGACGGTCTCCTCGAGCGGGATGCGCGGCGCGGTGTCGCCGCTCCAGTCGAAGGAGTCGGGGTCGGTGACGACGCAGCGGGGGACCGCGTGCGCGGAGTCGGCGTCGTTGCGGGTGTCGGCGTCCTCGTAGAACTGGCCGAAGACGTCCTCGGACCAGGTGTACGAGCCCTCGATCGCGGTGGCGTGCGGGTCGAGGAGGAGCTTGGCGGCGTTGTGGCGGAGGCCGTTGGCGGGGTCCCAGGGGCCGTCGACGCGCAGTCCGTAGCGGGTGCCGATGCCCATCTCGGGGACGAGGCCGTGGAAGACGTGGCCGGTCCGCTCGGTGAGGGCGACGCGGGTCTCTGCTCCGGACTCGTCGAAGAGGCAGACCTCGACGCTGTCCGCGGTCTCGGAGTAGACGGCGACGTCGGCGCCGGCGTCGCCGCGGAGGGAGACGCCGAGGGGATACGGGAAGGAACGGGGGGATGCGGGCATGCGTCCATCCTGACCGGGCGGCTCCGGGAGCTTCGCGCCCTTGTCGCCGCGCCCGCCTCCCGCTAATCTTCCAGGCTCTCCCTTCGACACGGCGCCCTCCGCGGGCATATAGTCAGCTGGCTTACTAAATCGTCGGAGGAGAGCGTCGTGCGCAACCGCAAGTGGATCGGGCTGGTCGTCATCAGCCTCGGAGTGGCGACGATCATCGTCGACTCGACCATCGTCAACGTCGCCATCCCGTCGATCGTCGCCGATCTCGGGATCACCTCGACCCAGGTGCAGTGGGTGCAGGAGTCGTACACGCTCGTGTTCGCCGCGCTCCTGCTGGTCTTCGGCACCCTCGCCGACCGCTGGGGCCGGCGCCGCATGCTGATCGTCGGCGTCTCGCTCTTCGCGCTCTCCTCCGTCGCGGCGGCCCTCGCTCCGACCGGCGACCTGCTGATCCTCTCCCGGGTCGTGCAGGGCGTCGGAGGAGCGATGGTGCTGCCGACGACCCTCTCGCTGATCAACGCCACCTTCCGCGGGCGCGAGCGCGCCATCGCCTTCGCCGTCTGGGGCTCGACCATCGGCGGCATGACCGCGGTCGGTCCGCTGCTCGGCGGCTGGCTCACCACCGACTTCTCCTGGCGCTGGGCGTTCGGCATCAACATCCCGCTCGGCGTGATCATCGTGGTCGGAGCGCTGCTGTTCGTCGACGAGTCGCGGCAGCCCGACGGGCGGCGAGTCGACCTCGTCGGCGCCGCGCTCTCGATCATCGCCTCCGCCTCCCTGGTGTTCGCCCTCATCGAGGGGCGCACCCTCGGCTGGTGGGGTGTCGACGAGCGCCTGAGCGTCGGCGGATGGAGCTGGCCGCTCGGTCTCTCGCCGGTTCCGATCGCGTTCGCCGTCGCGGTGCTCGCCGGGGTCGCCTTCGTCCTCTGGGCGCGGGCCCGCGAGCGCGCCGGGCGCTCCGCGATGCTCGCGATCGGGCTCTTCCGCCTCGCCTCGTTCCGCAACGGCAACCTCGCCGCGATGATCGTCTCGCTCGGCGAGTTCGGGATCATCCTGGCGCTGCCGATCTGGCTCCAGAGCGTCCTCGGCTACACGGCCGTGCAGACCGGCCTGGTGCTCCTCGCGCTCGCGCTCGGCTCCTTCGTCGCCTCGGGCTTCGCCGGCGCCTTCGGCAACAGGGTCGCGCCGGTGCTGATCGTGCGGGTGGGCCTCGCGGCCGAGATCGTCGGAGTCGCGGGCATCGGCCTGGTCGTCTCCGACTCCACCCCGTGGTGGGCCCTCGTCCCGTTCCTCGCCGTCTACGGCTTCGGCGTCGGCCTCGCGACGGCGCAGCTGACCGGGGTCGTGCTCCGGGACGTTCCCGTCGAGCTCAGCGGGCAGGGCTCGGGCACGCAGTCGACCGCGCGGCAGATCGGCTCGGCGCTGGGCATCGCCGTGCTCGGGACGATCCTCTACACCTCGACCGCGGGGGTCCTCACGACCTCGCTCGAGCAGCAGGGCCTCCCCGCGGAGCAGGTGGCGACCACCGTCGACGCGGTGGTCGACTCCTCCGGCGCCGCGATCGCCGGGCTGGCCGCCTCACCGGACACCGCCGACGCGGCCCGGGCGGCGGGCGAGGCGTTCTCGGACGGCACCCGCTACGCGGCCTTCGCCGCCGCCGGGTTCCTCGCCGTCGGCTTCCTGGCCACGCTCTCGCTCGGCCGACCGGCCGAGGAGGAGGAGCCGGAGGTCAGCTCAGCGGAGCCGAGTCGTCGGCGGTGAAGACGATCTTGCCGATCGTGCGGTCGGCTCCGGTCGCTCGGCGCGACAGCACGTCGACGACGTAGCCCAGCGGTTGCACGGCGCCCGGCCGGGGCCGCAGCTCGCCGGAGGCGGCGAGCGAGACCGCGCGCCCGATCCGCTCCGCCGTCGCCACCACGATCATGTTGCGCACCCGCGGGCGGTCGCGGCGGACGAGGCCCGACGCCTGCGAGACCAGCGCCGGACCGCTCGGCACCAGCGTCGCGATGCGCCCGCCCTCGGCCAGGAGGATCGCCGCGTCGTCGACCGGCAGGTGGCCGGAGACGTCGACGACCACGTCGAAGCGGCCGCCCAGCACCCCGAGGTCGAGCGCGCGGTAGTCGTGCGGCTCGGCGCCGAGCGAGCGGAGGAGGTCGGCGGAGGCGGCCGAGCCGGTGGCCGCGACCGTGCAGCCCGCCCGCACCAGCAGCTGGATCGTCGGATCGCCGATGGCTCCCGAGCCGCCGCTCACGAGGACGCGCTCGCCGGAGCGCACGTGCAGTGCGTCGACCAGGCCCACCGCGGTGCCGCCAGACATGGCGAGCGTGACGGCCTCGACGAAGCCGAGGGAGTCGGGCATCGGGACGAGCGAGCGGCTGCGGGCGATGGACGCGTCGGCGAAGGCGTCGCCGTCGCGGGTCATCCCCACCACGCGGTCGCCGATCGCGACCGAGTGCGACCCCGGGCCGAGCGCCTCGACGGTGCCGGCGATGTCGAGGCCGAACCCGTAGGGACGGGAGCGGCCGACGGCCATGATCCGCGCGGAGCCGGACAGGATCTTCTCGTCGGTCGCGTTGATGCTCGCCGCGCGCGTGCGCACCAGGACCTCGCCGCGACCCGGCATGGGCACCGGCGCTTCCCGCCACGAGAGCAGATCGGGCCCGCCGAACCTGTCGTACCCGAGTCGTCGCATGTCGCTCCCGTCGTCCGTGCCAGCCCCCCGAGCCTAGGGCGTGGCCGCTGAGCGGAGGCGTCGCGGGAGCCCGGCGGAACCCCCTCCGGTGCCCGCGGGCCCGGTGCTACCGTGGCGGCCATGAGCGCAGACGACAGCCCCGAGTTCGCAGGCTTCGAGGCCACCCCCTCCACCGATGCGGAGAAGGCCGACGACGTCCGTCCCGCCGACGCCGAGGTCGAGGAGAACACGACGGCCGACGAGAGCCGCGACCCGGACCACGGCTACGACCCGATGAGCGAGAGCGGCTCCGAGAACGCCCCCGAGGACGAGGTCGGCCCCCGCGAGGACGAGGAGGGCCTGCTTCCCCCCGGCAGCACCGCCGAGGGAGCCGGCACCGCGCTCGGCGCCGACGCCGTCGAGGGCGGCGAGCCCCTGGGCGAGAACGCGAGCGCCGGCACCCCCGGCCAGCTCGCCGACGAGCGCTGGCGCACCAACGGCATCAACCCGCTGGGTTGAGCCTCCTTCCGCGGCGGGCGGGGACCGCCGCGGGAACGAACACCGCCTGAGGCGAACCGTCGAAACGCGTTCCAGCGTTTCGGCGTAGCCGGTCGCGACACGCTCCACCTGCCAGGCCGTCTGCGGGAGCCGACCGCGCCGCGGCGGGCGGGGACCGCCGCGGGAGTGAACACCGCCTGAGGCGAACCGACGAAACGCGTTCCAGCGTTTCGGCGTAGCCGGACGCGACACGCTCCACCTGCCCGGCCTTTCCTGGGAGCCGACCGCGCCGCGGCGGGCGGGGACCGCCGCGCAACAAACACAGCTGGCGTTCCGGTTGTTCGGAGGAGGAGCAGGGGTGGGCGCCGTAGCGTTCCGGGAGCGCGGCACGCCACTCGCGCGGACGGGGAGTCCCATGTCGTTGTTCCTGAACCGCACTCGTGAGGTCCGATGGACCGAGGACGAGAGGCGGGCGCTGGCCGAGGCGGTGGCGGAGGACCGGGCCGACGCCTGGCGCGGAGTGGGTGCGCTCGATCGCACCGTCGTCGTCTCGACCGAGGATCCCGGCGTCCGCGGCGGCGCGCGCTGGCCCACCGATCACCGTGCGTTCCTGCGCGTCGACCGCGGCACCTCCGTGGTGCTCGCTACCGACGGGCTGAGCGATCCCTTCGACCGGCTCGCGCATCCCGGCACCGGTCTCGGCCTCGAGCTGTGCCTCGAGACGTCCGCCGTCCGCGGCGTCCCCACCGCCGAGCTCTGGAACCACTGGCACTTCCGCCTGCTGTACGAGGCCGCCCGACGGGCCGCCCTGCAGGGGGTGTGCTGCCGCAGCTCCCTCGACACGGCGCGGCTCGCGAACGTCGCGGCGCCGCCCGCCTGGACCGACGAGCAGGGCACCGTCGGTGTCCTCCTGGGCCTGCGCAGCCCCGGCCTGCCCGAGCGGCTCGACCTGGCGACCGGTCACGCCGACCTGGTCACCCTCACGCCACTGCGGCCGCAGGAGCACGCCCGGGCGTCGGTCGACGCGGGCGCCCGTGCCGAGATCGCCGAGCGCCTCGGGGCCCTGCCGCACGAGGAGCTCGTGCACACGGCCCGGCCGCTCGTGGTCTGAGGAGCGTCGCGGGTCAGGAGCCCTCGGCCGGCTCCGGCACCACGGTCATCTCGCCGGTGTTGTTCGCGCTCGCGATGAACTGCTCGATCCACAGGCGGTTCAGCGACGGCCGCTTGCTGCCGTGGAACCGGAAGTGCAGCGGAGTCGTCGGGTGCACCCAGACGGAGCTGCGGCCGTAGCCGGACGACTCCGGCTCGCTCCAGGAGAGGCTGAACGACTCGTTCCGCCGCATCTTGGTGAACATCGCGACCTTGAGGTGCGCGAGGAGCCGGTCCTCGAAGTCGATCTCGAGTGATTGCGGTCCGTAGATCAGTCGTCCCATTGTCTCCGCCGTGAAGTCGTGCCGACGCGCCGGAGTCCCGGACGGCGTCGCGGGCTCCGTGAGCTCGGGAGCCGCCACGGAGAGGATACCGATCCTGCGACCCGGAGGGGTGACACGGGTTTCGCCTCCGCCGGCCGGGGGCGGGATCACCCCGTCAACGACGGACGCCCCGCCGACCGGATCCGGGGATCCTGGTCGACGGGGCGTCGAAAGTCGGAGATTACTCGCCGACGCCGCGGATGTTCGCGGCCTGCGGGCCCTTGCGGCCCTGCTCGACGTCGTACTCGACGTGCTGGTTCTCGACGAGCTCGCGGTAGCCCTGCTTCGCGATGGCGGAGAAGTGCGCGAACACGTCGGCGCCTCCGTCGTCGGGAGCGATGAAGCCGAAGCCCTTTTCGGAGTTGAACCACTTAACGGTGCCAGTAGGCATTTCTTTTCCTTATGTGTTAATGACGCCGACCGGGGCCGGCGTCGTCAGAGTCCGCACGAGTGTGCGGTACCCGCTCGACTCGGCCTCCGCGGGTGAAACACGCGTCTGCCGGAGTCGTCCGGGTCGTCTAGGGGCTGAGCTCGCGCCTCCGGGGGAGGGCGGCTCTGCGGGGGAGAACGTCCCGCGGACCGGGCGAGCCGGTGGAGCGGGGGTCGAACGAGGAACGGCGCGGCTTCCGCGGCGTCCTGTGAAAGGCGGTACCCGCGTGCGAGGCGGGCGTTCGAACCGGACGACCGAGGACGATGCTCTCGGTCGGTGCGGTCTCTATCAGGGGCTGAGTCTCTTCGTCGTCGTGCGACTTCTCAGCCGTGGAATTCGGGCGATCGCCCAGGAGATGTCTCGACTCTACGGGATCACGGCCCCCGAGCGCGACCGCCCGCGTCATACGGCGCGCCGATCCGCGTGCGCGAGGCGGCCGGAACCGCTGTCCGGGCGGGTCGCGTTGTGCCACGATACGACTCGGATCGCGCCGTTCCCCGCCGCCGAACTCCGCCACAGCCTCCCCGCCACAGCCTCCCCGCCACCGTCGCCCCGGAACGAGCCCGGAGCCCGTCCTCCCGAGGTCACCGTGCCCCTGCCTCCCCGGCCCGCCGACGCCGCGGTGCTGCTGCGCGAGCAGCGCGAGGTCGGCGTGCTCTGCGCCCGGCGGGCGGGCGGGGTGCTGACCGCCGCCTCCGCGCTGCACCTGCTCGCCCTGACGCCCGCGCAGCTGATCACGGTGCTGCCGAGCCTGGCGCTGCTGGTCGTCTCGGCGCTCGTGCAGCTCGCGCCCGGCCGATCGGTCGCGACCGGGACGAGGGCCGTGATCCTGGGATCCGCGCTGGACGTCGCGGCACTCGCCGCCTTCCTCTCGCCGGGCGTCGACGCCTCCCTCCGCGCCGTTCTGGGCGGGATCACGATGCTCGCCTCGATGGCGCTGCCGTGCGCGCTGCTCGCCGTCGGCTCCTGGCGGGGTCTGCCGTGGGCCGCGGTCCTCGCGCTGCTCCCGGTCCTCGCCCTCGGCGCGGCGGCGACGGGCGCGTCCGGGCGCGCTCCCTTCGTCCTGATCTCGGTCGTCGTCTGCTGGGCGCTACTGCTGACCGCCGCGCGGTGGCTCGCGGGCAGCGTCGCGCGTGCGCACGTCGGCACCGCCCGCCTCCGGACCGCCCACGACGCCGAGCGCCGCTCGAGCGAGAGCGAGTCCCGGCACCGCGCCGACGCGCGGCTGATGCACGACACGATCCTGGCGACGCTGACGCTGGTGGCGCACCGGGGGGAGGGCGTGCCCGCTCCCGTGCTGCGCGACCGGGCCGCCGCCGACCTGGCCCTCCTGCGCGGTCTGGAGACGGTGGAGGAGCCGGACCCGGACGGGGCGGCCGGGGTGCCGGAGGCGCTCCTCGCGCTCGGTCGGCGGTCGGCGGCGGTGGGCGTGGAGGTGCGCTGGCACGGCGGTGCGCAGCCGCGGATCCGACCGGAGGTGCTCGACGCCGTGGTGCGCGCGACCGGGGAGTGCCTCGAGAACGTGCGGCGCCACTCCGGAGCGGCCCTGGCCCACGTGAGCGTGGCGGAGGAGGCGGGCACGCTCCGCGTCGTCGTCTCGGACGAGGGGCGCGGTTTCGACCCGGCCGCGGTGGCGGCCGGACGCCTCGGCCTCGCGGAGTCGGTCGTCGGCCGGATCGAGGCGGTGGGCGGCACGGTCCGGGTCTTCTCGGCGCCCGGGTCCGGCGCGACCGTGCTGCTGAGCGTGCCGCTGTGAGCGGGTCGCGGCAGGAGGAGGGGACGCTCCTCGAGCTGGTCCGGGCGGCGGACAGGAGCCCGGGCGCGCTGTGGAGCATCCGCGAGCGCCTCACCCGGCCGAACCGCCTGAGCGGGAGCTACCTCGGGCTGGGCTTCCTCACGATGGCGGTGCTGCTCGACATCCGCGGAGTGATCTCGTACCTCTGGTCCCTCGACGCGCGGTCCGCGACCTGGCTGAGCGGACTCTCCTGGCTGCTGGTCGTCGCCGCGAGCGCGGTGGGGGTCTCGATCGCCCTCCGCCGCCACGGCGAGCTGCCGCGCCGGGCCTTCGCGGGCGTCCTCGCTGTGGACGTGGCCGCGCTGCTGCTCGAGTTCGCCGACCACGCCCTGCCGACACCGGCTCCGATGTACTACCCGTCGGTCTGCGTGGGAGTGGGCGCGGGCGTGATCGCGCTGATCACCTTCCAGCCGCTCTCGCGCTCGTTCCTCGCTCTGGTGATCCTGGTCGGGCTCACGGCGCTCGGCCTCGTCGGCCAGGCGCTCCTCGGCGACGGAGGCGCCGCCCTCGCGGTGAGCAACGTCCTCCTCGCCGTCGCGCCCGCGGCCGTGTGCGTCGTCGTGCTCACCTCGCTCGACCAGTACGTGCGGCGCGCGCTCGACCGCAGCCTGGCCGACGGCACCGTCCACGCCGCGGATGACGAGTTCTCGCAGGTGGACGCCCGCATCGAGGAGCTCCTCGAGCGGGTCCGGATGCCGGTGCCGCTGGACGAGGAGCTGGGCGAGCGGGCGCGGGTGCTCGGAGACGAGCTCCGCGAGGCGCTCGCCCGCAGCCACGACCGCACCTGGCTGAGGATCGCGGTGGAGGAGTCGGCGCTGCTGTCCTCCGCTGTCGCGCTCGACGATCCGAGCGGGGCCGCGGCGCTGCTGGCCCCGCTCGACCGCTCGCGGCTGCTCTCGGTGCTCTGGCTGCTCACCGCCCCCGCGGGGAGGACTCCGCTCGCCGTCCGCCTGGAGCCGGGCCAGGGCGGCGGGGTGGAGCTCGCCCTGGTCGCCGCGGGCATCCGCACCCGCGACCTCGACCGCTCGGTCTGGGGCATCCTCAGCGAGCTCGGCGAGCACCGCACGACGACCGACCACGGCGCGACGAGGATCCTCGTCGCCCACCGGCCCCGGAGGAGGACGGCGACATGAGCGACGAGCCCGCGATCACGCTGGCCATCCTCGACGACCACCCGATCCTGCTGGCGGCGCTGGCGGAGTGGATCCGCCGCTCGGGCACGGACATCCGCGTGGCGGCGACGGTCGGCACCTGGACGGACCTGCTCGCGCATCCGGCCTTCCCGACCGACGTGGTGCTGCTCGACATCGACCTCGGCGACGAGCTCGACCTCGCCATGAAGATCCGCATCATCGCGGCCGCCGGCGCCGCCACGATCATCATCAGCACGCACTCCGAGCCGGGGACGATCAGCCGGGCGCTCGAGGCCGGGGCGCACGGCTACGTGGTCAAGAGCGAGCGGACCGAGACGATCCTCGCGGCGATCCGGGCGGCGGCGCGCGACGAGCGCTTCCTGACGGCGCAGACGCGGGAGCTGCTCGGGGCCGACCGCCCGGGCACCCTGACGCACCGCGAGCGGGAGATCGTCCGCCTCTTCGTCGACGGGATGCCGCTGAAGCAGGTCGCCACGCTCCTCGGCATCACCCAGGACGCCGCACGGAGCTCGCTGCGCAGCGCCCGGGGCAAGTACCGGGCGGAGGGGCTGGCCGTCGGCACGAAGATCTCGCTCCGCCGGCAGGCGCTGCGCGACGGGATCGTCGAGCGCTAGGCCCGCGCTCGACGGTCCCGGGGGCCTAGACCGTCTCGGCGCGCTTCTGCCGCGCGGGCTCGGCGGGGTCGGAGGGCCCGTTCCAGATCGAGACGATGCCCCAGACGACGGCCGCGATCGGCACGGCCAGCACGGCGCCGACGATGCCGGCGAGGACGGTGCCCACGGTCAGGGCGATCAGGACGATCAGCGGGTGCAGCTTCAGCGAGCGCGCCATCACGACCGGCTGGAGGAAGTTGCCCTCGAGCTGGTTGACCCCGATGACGACCAGGATCACGATCAGCGCGGCGACCGGGCCGTTGGCCACCAGCGCGACGAGAGCGGCGAGGATGCCGGCGGCCGTGGCTCCGACGATCGGGATGAACGCGGTGAGGAAGACGATGACGGCCAGCGGGATCGCCAGCGGCACCTGGATGATCGCCAGTGCGACTCCGATGCCGATCGCGTCGACCGCCGCGACGGTCGCCGTTCCGCGGACGTAGCCGCCCAGCACGTCGACTGTCTTGTGCCCGACGCGCTTGGCGCGCTCGTAGCCCGAGCCGGTGAAGGGGCGCAGGAGGAACTCCCAGATCTTCGGGCCGTCCTTCATGAAGAAGAAGAGCACCACGATCATCAGCACGAGGCCGGTGATGAAGTTCGCCGCCGCGGAGACGCCCGCGAGCGCGCCGTTGCCGAACGAGCTGGAGGTGAGGAAGTCGACGACCGACTGGCGGGCGGACTCGATCTGCTCGTCGGTGATCTGGAACGGCAGGTGCTGCACGTAGTCCTGCAGCGAGGTGATGCCGTCGGAGGCGCTGCTGACCAGCTCGTCCCACTGGTTGCGGACCGCGACCGTGATCAGCCAGCCGACCGCGCCGAGGACCGCGAGCAGCCCGATCAGCGCCAGCCAGGTCGCGAGGATCGACGGCACGCCCTTGCGCCGCATCCACGCCAGGACCGGGTGGATCGCCGCGGCGAGGATGAGCGCGATCATCACGGGGATGAGCACCAGCGTGAGCTGCGTCATCGCGAAGACGAGCACCGAGGCCAGCAGGAGGACGATGACCACCTGGAGGCAGCGGGTGGCGAACCGGCCGAGGCCGTCGCTCCAGACCCGCCGCTGCGGATCGGGTGCGCTCGGCTGCGGCGCGGCGACGCTGGTCGAGGAGTCGTTGCGGTCGAAGAAGCCCATGGAGGGACGGTATCGGCTCGGACCGACCTGCCGTCCCTCCTTGACACCCCGGCCGCGCCGCGAAGATCCGGGGGTCAGAGACCGGCGGGCTTCTCCGGCGTGCGCAGCCAGGTGTCGAAGAAGTCCGCCAGGTCGGAGCCGGAGACGTTCTCGGCCAGGGCCTGGAAGTCGGCGGTCGTCGCGTTCGAGTAGCGGTTCTCGGAGGCCCAGCGCTTCAGCAGCACGCCGAACGCGTCCGCGCCGATCCGGTCGCGGAGGGCGACGAGCGTCAGGCCGCCGCGGGCGTAGACGGGCGCGTCGAAGAGGCCTGCGGCTCCGGGGTCGGCGACGGCGGTCGACCAGAACGGGTCGTCGGCGGGAGCGGCTGCGACCCGGGCGGCGGACTCGGTGACGCTCGCGCCGCCGGTGTGCTCCTCCCAGAGCCACTCGGCGTAGGTCGCGAAGCCCTCGTTCAGCCAGATGTCGGACCAGGTCTCCGGAGTGACGCTGTCGCCGTACCACTGGTGCGCGGTCTCGTGCGCGACGGTCGACTCGTCCGCGCCGCCGGAGTAGAACGAGCGGCCCTGGGTCTCGAGGGCGTAGCCGATCCGCTCGTCGTCGACCACGGCTCCGGCCGAGCGGAACGGGTACGGGCCGAAGACGGAGGAGAAGTAGTCGATGATCGCGCCCTGCTTCGCGAGCGCCGCCTCGGTGCGGGCGCGGGTGTCGCCGGTGATGTCCCGGTCGATCGCGTCGATGGTCGTCACGCCGCCCTGGGTGGAGCGGACCAGGTCGTAGTCGCCGATGTTCACCATGGCGAGGTAGCTCGCCATCGGGCTGGTCTCGACCCAGCGGGAGGTCGTCCACCCCTTCGACGTGGTGGGGGAGCCGACCGGCAGGCCGTTCGCGACCACCGTCCGGCCCTCCGGGACCGTGATGCTGAAGGTGTAGCGCGCCTTGTCGGCGGGCGAGTCGTTGACGGGGTACCAGGTCGAGGCGCCGTCCGGCTCGCTGGCGACCAGGGCGCCGTCGTCCGTCGACCACCAGCCGAAGGGGGCCCCGGTGCCGTCGACGGGGTTCCCGGTGGTCCCGGCGTAGTCGATGCTCACCAGTGCGGGCAGGCCCTTCCGGAGGGTCCGGGCGGGCGTGACGGTCAGCTCGTCCCCCGACTGCGAGAACCGGGCGCCCCCGGCGTTGACGGTGACCTTCGAGACGGTGAGGCCGGTCAGGTCGAAGGAGAGCGAGCGCAGGTCCTTCTGGGGCGCGAGGGTGACCACGGCCCTGCCGCCGAGGGCCCGGGTCGCCGGATCGTACTTCAGGACGAGGCTGTAGGTGAGGGCGTCGAAGCCGCTGCTGCCGAGGCCGGGGAAGTAGGGATCGCCGGCGCTGGTGCCCCCGTCGACGGCGCCCGCGCGGGCGGCGGGGGAGGCGATGGCGGCGGGTGCGAGGAGGAGGGAGGAGGCCACAAGCGCGCTGAGCGCGGCTGACGCACGGAATGTCATGTCCGCACGCTAGCGGGCGGGCGTTTCGTGCGCGTGTCGGCACCGTGCCGAGGAGAAGCCCCGTCGATCGACGGACGGGCGATCACGCTCCTGCCGGGGCGAGTCAGCTGCGGAATCCGTCGCGGCCACGGAGCATCGCACGGTGGAATTACCCATTCGAGCCGCCGGAGCCCCGCGGATCGTTGCGTCGGCGACGGATTCCGCACTACAGTCGCCGTGTTCATGCAGGTGCATGGGGTGCGGTACCCGAAGCCGCACTGCACCGCCCTGCTCGGAGCAGACGCCTCCGCCGGGAGGGATGACGATCCTCTCTCCCGGCGGGAGGCGGACCGGGCGGATCCGCCCGGCCGCCGCCGGCGCTACGCCGGGACGCGCACCGTCAGCCCGCCGGGCTCGATCCAGGTGCGGAACGCCGAGGTCGAGCCGAACGGGTCGCCGTCGAGCTCGATCTCCTGCGCGTGCTCGAGGCGGACCGTGAGGTCGCGGCCCTTCACGTACCGCAGGGCCGACACCTCCTTGGTCAGGCCCATCAGCTTCTTGCCGACGACGCCGCTGCGGCGGAGCACGCCGTTCTCCCACACCACCTTGAAGATGATCTGCACCCAGCCGAAGAAGCCCTCGGGGCGCAGCAGGACGATGTCGAACTCGCCGTCGTCGACGGCCGCGTCCGGCAGCAGGAGGATGTTCGCCGGCAGGGCGCCGCAGTTGCCCACGATGATCGTGTGCGCGCGCACCTTGCGGGTCCTCGAGCCGTCGAGGCGGTAGCGGAACTCGAGCTGGTTCTTGTCGAGCAGGGCCTTCCGCAGCGCGTCCACGTAGGCGAGCCAGCCGGCCCGCTTCTTGAGGTCGTCGTCGGTGTTGGCGAGCATCTTCGCGTCGATCCCGAGGCCCGCCATCACGACGTAGGCGTGGCGGTCGCGGCCCGTGGAGGTCTCGATGTCGATCATCCCGAGGTCGATCGCCCGGTCCTGTCCGGAGAACGCGACGGTCAGGGAGTTGTCGATGTCGTCGAGCGTGAGGTTCAGGTTGCGGGCGAGCAGGTTGCCGGTGCCGGAGGGCAGCAGCGCGAGCGAGGCGTCGGAGCCGCGGAGGGCCTCCGCCACGACGCGGACCGTCCCGTCGCCGCCGGCCGCGATCACGACGTCGGCGCCCGCGGCGAGGGCCTCCTTCGTCTGACCGGCTCCGGGGTCCTCGACGGAGGTCTCGTACCAGAGCGTCTCCTCCCAGCCGGCGGCCTCCTCGGCGCGCTTCACAGCGGCCTTCACGGACTCCAGGTCGACCTTGACGGGGTTGTAGACGAGGGCGGCGCGGCGGCGCTCAGGCATCGTCGCGGCTCTCGTCGAGCTCGTCGCCGTTCTCGTCGACACGGCCCGGACGCACGGCGGCGTCCTCGCGGATGTCGATGCGGGTGTCGCCGGCCTCGGTGGTGGAGACCTCGATGCGCGGGGCCGCGTCGGCCTCCGTCGCCTTCGGGGCGCTGGTCAGCTGGTCGTAGCGGTCGTCCGCGCTCTGGTCGGTCATGCCTGGACGGTAGCAGCGGGCGATCCGCGCCCGCGCGGGCTTGCGTCAGCGGCTGCGTGCCGCCTGAAGACCCCAGAGCACGAGCGGGATCTGGAGCGGGAGGCGCAGCAGCGTGATCACCCGGGTCCGAGGCCGACGGGCGTCCCGCGCCATCTGCACGTTGCCGGGGAGGACGGCGGCCATCAGGGCGGCGGAGGCGAGACCGCCGGCCGCGCGGGTCCGCGGGTGCAGCGTCGCGGCCGCGCAGACCAGCTCCGCCGCTCCCGAGACGAGGACCCAGCCGCGCGCCGAGCCGGGCATCCCGCGCGGGACCACCGCGTCGAAGGTCCGCGGGTGCACCAGGTGGACGACTCCCGAGACCGCCATCGCCGACACGAGCACGAGCGGGCCCGCGCCCAGGCCGCTCATCGGCCCTCCGCCCCGCGCTCGAGCGGAGCGACGTGGTCGAGGATCCGGCGCCACTCACGCACCAGCGCCAGCCGGCCGGCTCCGTCGACGGTCACTGTGCGCGCCCGCGCGAGGCGGCCGCGGTACCAGCGGCCGTCCTCGGCGCTCGCCACCGGGTCCGCGTCGCCGTGGACCAGGAGCGTCTCGGCGGTCACCCGGTCGAGGTCGTCGGCCCAGGAGCCGTCGCGGAGGGCCGCGAGGTCGGTCGCGGCGCCGCTCGGGCCCTGCCGCCAGCCCTCGGCGAGCATCCGCTCCAGCCGGTTGCGCAGTCCGCCGTGGGTGGCGAGCACCGGGTCGTCGGAGTCGATCCCGAGCGCGTCCAGGCCCGGCTGCGTCTGCGGGAGGGCGGCGGCGATCGCGTCGGCGTCCTCCCCGCGGAGGGTCTCGCGCCGCTCCCACGCGCTCGTGGGGTGCACGATCGCGCCGGCCTGCGGGGGCGTGGGGGTGCCGACCAGCGCGAGGCGGTCCACGAGGTCGGGGTGCCGGGCCGCGAGCGAGAGCGCGAACGCGCCGCCGGAGCCCCAGCCGACCACGCCGACGCTGCCGAAGCGGGCGCCCTCGACCATGCGGGCGGTGCGCTCGGAGCGGCGCAGGTACTCGGCGAGGTCGTCCGCGCGGTCCTCGACGCGGCCGTGAGCGGCGTCGACCGGGTCCGAGGCGCCGTAGCCGGGGCGGTCGAGGATCAGCAGGTGCAGACCCCACGGACCGGTGACGGTCGGGTCGGGGTCGAAGCCGCCCGCTCCGGGAGTGGGGTGGCAGAACACCACCAGCCGGTCGGCGACGGGATCGCCCGCCGCCGAGACGCCCATCCCGCGGCCGGACCGCAGCTCGAAACGGTGGTTCGCCATGTCGCCTCCCGGGTGCGCCGAGGGTCGGCGCGTCGCCCCCAGTCAAGCGGAGACGGCGGCCCGCGCGCTGGGCCTTGTGCCGGAGCGGGAGCAGTCGGACGCGTCCGGAGCGGGCGTGCTCGCGGTCGCCTTCGTCGCCGAGCGCGGCGACCTCCCGCCCCTCGTCGTCGAGTCGATGGACGGGCTCCTCGCGCTCGTCTCGGGACTGCGCCGGTAACCCCTGCCCCCCGCGGAGGTAGACCCCCGTGGCAGGCGGCCGGCCGCCGCCCAGCGTGCTGGGAGCGGGCCGGCACCGGCTCCGCTCCGTGCTGCCGCGGATGATCGAGCAGGGGCGGGGCAGCGTGATCACCACCTCCTCCGTCGCCGGGCTCGACGGCGCCCCGGGCCTCAGCCCCTCCGTCGCCTCGAAGCGCGGGGTCGCCGGGCTCACCAGGAGCGCGGCCCTCGAGGTCGCGGGCACCGGCGTCCGGGTCGACTCGGTCCACCCGTCGCCCGTGAACACCCGGATGATGCGCTCGATCGAGGCGGGAGCCGTCGACGCCGGCGCACCGTCCGTTCACCCGATGTCCACGTGACGCCGCGGAGGAGGGGAGCGAGGATGGGGGCGTGTCCCGTCGCCTCCTCCTCCCCGTCGCCGGCGTCCTCGCCGCGGCCCTCGCCGCCGGCGGGCTGACGCTCCTCGTCTGGACGATCGACGAGACGCCGTTCGCACGGCCCGACGCCGGCTTCGACCGTCTGACGAGCGAGGTCGCCGCGGTGCCCGGAGTCTCCCTCGACGGCGCCGAGCGCTGGGTCGAGGCGCCGGCGTTCGGCCCGCCGACCTCCTGGGTCGGGGTCGCGGTCGAGGAGCCGGCGCTCGCCGACGCCCTCGCGACGGCCTGTGCGACCGAGTACGCGGATCCGGTGCTGTGGTCGTTCCGGGCGACGTCCGCAGGCGGGAACACCCTCTCCTTCGCGGGCGCGGAGGAGCCGACCGCCGCGTGCCCCGCTCCCGCCGTCGACGCGTCGGCCCTGCTCGAGCGGATCGACGGGCTCGGCCGCGACCTGGAGCTGCACGCGTCGCTCCGCGAGGGGTCCTTCGCCCTCGACTCCTTCGAGGACGTCTCCGGCGGACTGCCAGCGCTGCTCCCGATCGTCCGGGCGGCGGAGGACCTGCGGGACGCTGCGGGCGCGGAGCGGGGCGCCCCGGTCGAGATCTCCGGCCCGTGGGCCGCGATCACTGTCGGTCCCGGCGAGCAGGAGCGGACCGCCGCGCTGCTCACGACCCTCGTCGAGGAGCACGGCGTCACCGCCTACTGGGCGACCGAGGACGGCCTGCGGATCGTCGCGCCGGACGGCGGGCACGCCGCGATCGAGGCCGCCGTGCGCGGCTCCGGGCTGCCGGTGGCCGACCGGCCCCTGCGGTTCGAGGCCGACGAGTCCTGACGCCGGGCGGCCGTGAACGGGTGCGGCCTGGCTCAGACCTCGGTGGCGGGTGCTCGACGGGCTCCCCGGCTCACGACGGGAGGCACCTCCAAGACGGGGACTGCACGCTTCATGAACCGGTCGAAGTCCGGAACAGTGAACGCGGCGTACCCGTGCTCGGGAGTGAACAGGAGCCCCATCCCGATCAGCTCCGCGCGGACCGATCCGAGCTGAGTGGACGCGCGCTCCAGAAGCGCCGCGACGTCGCCCGCTTTCTGGGGCTCTGGTCCGAGCTCCGCCATGGCTCGCATGTACGCGGTCTGAAGTGGACTCGCCCGATCGAGTCGCACGCGGAAGAAGGAGCTGTCCAGCTTCGCCTCGTAGGCCTCCCTCGCCGGTTCGACGTCCTCCCGGTGGATGCGATCGTTCTCAGCCACCGTCCAGACCTGGTAGCCCAGTTCCTGGATGAAAGAGGGGTATCCGGTCGTGATCTCGACTACGAGTTCAACAGCGTCGTCGTCGTAGACCGCGCCCTCGGCCGCTGCCGGCTCTCGGAGAGCCGCTACCGCTTCGTCGTGATCGAGCGAGTCGATCCGCGGAAAGGTGAAGAGCCGCTCGGCGTACGATCTCGCATAGCCCACCAGCTCGGCGATCTGCGGAAGACCGGCACCGACGAACGTGACGGGGAGGCTCCGCTGCACGGTCTTGTGGATGGCTTGGATGAGCGCTTCGAGCTGCGGTGAGTCGAGGAACTGGACCTCGTTGATGAGCAGGACGATCCCCTCGCCCTGCTCGGCCGCCGCTTCACCCACGGCGACGAGGACGTCCGTCAGGTCCAGTCCGAGATCCCGATGATCGGCCACTCCTTCTGCCGGCGGTACATCCCATCCGATGGACCACTCGCCGTCCGCTCCGACAGACACCGCGAAGGCGCTCAAGACCGCGGCGGCGTGCCTCCCGCGGTCGGTCCATCTCGCGCGGGGGGACAGGCGGAGGAGTGCCGCCTTGAGCTGGGATGCCAGCACCTGGCGGAACCGGCCCTCGTCGTGCTTGACCGCCTCGAACTCGATCACTTCCCCGTTCTCCTCCTGGGCGATCGTCCGGAAGCCGTTGAGAAGGACCGTCTTTCCGACGCCCCGCAGCCCCGTGATGATCATCGACTGGTTCGTGCGGCCCCGTCGCAGGCGCGTCAGCAGGGTGCGGAACGCCTGGGTCTGCTCGTCTCTGCCGATGAGGATCTCCGGTCGCGCTCCCGCGTTCGGCGTGTAGGGATTGTCGACGGCATCCATACGGGCCGGTTCAGGAGTCTTACTGTGCTTCATCCAGATCGAGTGAAGCGCAGTAAAGCCATCGAACGGCGCCCGTCACGCGCGCCAGGCCGCCAGCTCCTCCGCAGCCGCCAGGACGCGGTGGGTCGGCGAGAGGTCGAGGACGCACGCGCCTGAGCGCCTGCGAGGCCCGGATCCCGCCTCCTGGACCCGCGACCCAGGGAACGCTGGCAGGATGTACGGGACGGTCGGTGCGCGAGAGCGCGCCGCACGGACGGCACCGCCCGCTGAGAGCGGCCCCGCCCGGCCCCGTCCCGCACACCTCCACCCGCTCCCGACAGCGCTCACAGCGCCGGAGCGACACATCACCGCGGCCCGACCGGGCGCGCGGTCGGACCCTGCGCCGCGCGCCCGCGTCCAGCCACTCCCTCCCGGAAGAACCGCATGAGAAACGCCAGAACCGCCAAGCCCGCTCGCCACCACCTCGAGCTCCCCAAGCCCAAGCCCCTCGAGAAGGGCGCCATGCGGATCACCCCGCTCGGCGGCCTCGGCGAGATCGGCCGCAACATGACCGTCTTCGAGCACAAGGGCAAGCTGCTCATCGTCGACTGCGGCGTCCTCTTCCCCGAGGAGAACCAGCCCGGCATCGACGTGATCCTCCCCGACTTCGCCGCGATCCGCTCGCGCCTGAAGGACATCGAGGCCATCGTCCTCACCCACGGCCACGAGGACCACATCGGCGGCGTGCCGTACCTCCTCAAGGAGCGCGGCGACATCCCGATCATCGCCTCGACCTTCACCCTCGCGCTGATCAGCGCGAAGCTGCAGGAGCACCGCATCACGCCGCGCACGCGCCCGGTGAAGGAGGGCGACCGGATCGACGCCGGCGTCTTCGACCTCGAGTTCCTCGCCGTGAACCACTCCATCCCGGACGGGCTCGCCGTCGCGATCCGCACCGAGGCCGGCCTCGTGCTGCACACGGGCGACTTCAAGATGGATCAGTTCCCGCTCGACGGGCGCACCACCGACCTCCCCGGCTTCGCGCGCCTCGGCGACGAGGGAGTCGACCTGTTCCTGGTCGACTCCACGAACGCCGACGTCCCCGGCTTCGCGATCTCGGAGGGCGACCTCGCCCCCGCGATCGACCAGGTGTTCCGCACCGCGCCGCGCCGCATCGTCGTGTCCAGCTTCGCGAGCCACGTGCACCGCATCCAGCAGGTCCTCGACGCCGCGCAGCGCCACGGCCGCAAGGTCGCCTTCGTCGGCCGCTCGATGGTCCGCAACATGGGCATCGCCGCCGACCTGGGCTACCTCAAGATCCCGGCCGGCCTCGTCGTCGACATGAAGGTGCTCGAGAAGCTCCCCGCGACCGAGATCGTGATGATCTGCACCGGTTCGCAGGGCGAGCCGATGGCGGCGCTCTCGCGCATGGCCAACAAGGACCACATCATCGACATCGGCCCCGGCGACACCGTGCTGCTGGCCAGCTCGCTGATCCCCGGCAACGAGAACGCGATCTACCGGATCATCAACGCCTTCACCCGCTGGGGCGCCACCGTCGTGCACAAGGGCAACGCCAAGGTGCACGTCTCGGGCCACGCCAGCGCGGGCGAGCTCGCCTACTGCTACAACATCCTGCGCCCCACCGCGGTGCTCCCCGTGCACGGCGAGTGGCGCCACCTCACCGCGAACGCGGCGATCGCGACCCGCACCGGGATCGACGAGAAGGACGTCTTCGTCATCGAGGACGGCGTCTCGATCGACCTGGTGAAGGGCCGCTCGCGCATCAGCGGGCGCATCCCGGCCGACCAGATCCTGGTCGACGGCACCACGATGGGCGTCGCCACCGAGGACGCGATGAACGACCGCATCGTCCTCGCCGAGGAGGGGGCCATCACGGTCCTCGCCATCGCCGACCTCGACCGCGGCACGCTCGGCGAGCCGGTCGAGTTCTTCACCCGCGGCTTCGTCGAGGAGCCGGGCTGGAAGGCCAACGCGAGCAAGGCGATCGACGACGCCGTCCTGCAGGCCGCGGGCAAGCCGGTCGAGCTCGAGGCCATGGAGGCGCTGATCACGCGCACCCTCGGCCGCTGGCTGACCCGCCGCCACCGCCGGAACCCGGTCATCACCACCATCGTCGTCGAGGAGTAGGCGCCTTCCACGCCGCCCTCCGCCTCCGCTACCCCCTGCCCCGCGAGGCGCGGGCGGAGCAGAGTGGGAGGGTCGGCAGGTCGCCGACGCGAAGGGAGAGCGCCATGAGCACCGACCGCACCACGGGTGAGGACACCGAGAAGACCGAGGACCTCCCCGACGGCACCGGGACGGACACCTCCTCCGGTGGCGGCGACACCGACACCGTCTCCGGCGGAGAGCCGGACGAGCCCGCCGAGTAGGGCCGTGAACGACGAAGGGCGGGACCGCGAGGTCCCGCCCTTCGTCGTTCCGCCGATCAGATCAGCGGGCCGTCGCTCTCGCTCGAGCGGCGGGTGACCTGCTCGCCGCTGGCCGGGTCGACGGCCGAGCGCGTGGTCGAGACGGCCTGGCGGCGGCGCGTCAGCAGGACCAGCCCGAGGATCAGGCCGACCGCTCCGGCCGCCATCAGGATGTAGCCGACCAGCTTCAGGTCGATCCCGGACACCTGCACGTCCACCGCGAAGGCGAGGACCGCGCCGACGACGAGGAGGAAGATCCCTGCTCCGATGCTCATTGCGTGCTCCTTCTGACTGCCGCCGGAGCGCGCGCGGGAAGCGCGCAGGGGCACCGGCGATCGCCCCACGGTAGACCTCGGGTCCGGCGGCCCCCAGGCCTTCCGGCGGGAGCCTCCGGGGGTGTAGGGCGGTGCCGGGTCAGCGGTCGGAGACGCGGAGCATCACGCGGGTGCGGTCGGCGCGGGTGACCAGGCCCTCGATCAGGAGGAACACGCGGTACTCGAGCCGGTACTTCGCCAGGAACACGCGGCCCAGGCGATCGACCTCGCCGGGGTCGGCGTCGATCTCCGCGGCGGCCTCGACCGGCACCGCGTAGTCGGAGACGCGGCCGCGGCGGTCGCAGGGGACGAGGGTCACCCGCGCGTCGTTGCGGAGGCGCTTCACCTTGCCGCTGCGGCGGGGAGTGGTGACGATCAGCTCGTCGCCGTCGCGGGCGATCCAGACCGGGGTCGAGACGGCGTCCCCGGACTTCCGGAACGTGGTGAGCGAGACGAAGCGCTCGTCAGCGAGAGCGGTGAGGTCCTGGGAGAGGGGCATGTCCGAAGTAGAGCGGCCGGGAGCGGTCACCGCAAGCCTCCGTGGCACCTCGATCCGCCCCCGTAGGGTGGAGGGATGACCGACGCGACGCCTCTGATCGGCCCGACCGAGGCGCCCGATCTGCACGTGATGACCTACAACATCCGCCGGCGGATGCCGCGCCTCACCTCCCGCGCCGTCGACCAGTGGGACCGGCGGCGCCCGCTCGTCCAGCGGGTGCTGGAGCAGGAGCGCCCCTCGATCCTCGCCGTGCAGGAGGCGCTGCCGGACCAGTCGGCCGCCGTGCACGAGGCGCTGGGCTCCTCCTTCGAGGCGATGGGCTTCGGCCGGGACGCGGACCGCGGCGGCGAGCGCGTGATGCTCTTCGTCGACCGCAGCCGCTACGCCGTCCGGCACTGGACCCAGATCGCCCTCTCGGACACCCCGGACGTCGCCGGCTCGCGCAGCTGGGGCAACCGCATCCCGCGCACCGCCGTGATCGCGGAGCTGACCGATCACGCGACCAGCCGCGAGCTCACCGTGATCTCGACCCACTTCGACCACATCTCGCGGCGCTCGCGCCAGCGCTCCGCCGAGCTGATCGCCCGCCGCGTCCTCGAGCTCGGACGCCCCGCGATCGTGATGGGCGACACCAACACCGACGTCGACACCGTCCCCTACCGGACGATCCTCGAGGAGGGCCGCCTCGCGGACGCGTGGGAGACGGCGGAGAAGCACCTCACCCACTCGTGGAGCACCTTCTCGAACTACCGCGCGCCGGCGCCGGGCAAGCGGATCGACTGGCTGCTCGTCAGCGAGGGCGCCTTCGAGGTCGTCTCCGCGGGGATCAACGCCGTCCGCTACGGGGGAGCGGCGCCCTCCGATCACGAGCCGGTCCAGGCCGTGCTGCGCTTCACGAACCCGTGAGCGGCTCCGCCCTCGTCGAGACCTTCCTCGAGCCCCCGCGCACCCGCGGGGAGTGGACGGCCGACGGCATCCGCGCGATCGGGGCGGCGAGCATCGTGGCGGCCGCGATCGGCTGGGAGCTGGTCGACGTGGCGGTGCTCGCGCTCGCGGCGATCGGGCTGGTGCTGCCGCGCTTCCTCGGCATCCGTCCGGCGCTCGACGCCCTCTTCGGGCTCGCGCTGCTCGTGGCGTCCTGGAGCAGCGTCCTCGGCCTCTACGAGGCCTGGCCGCAGTGGGACCTGGTCGTGCACTGCGTGCTCAACGGGCTGATCGCCGCGGTGGCCTACATCGTCGCCGCGCGGGCCGGAGTCGTGCCGGCCGTCGCGGGCGATCGCGGGCCGCTGCTCCCGGCGGTCGTGCTCTGCGCCTGCTTCGGGACGACGGCGGGCGTCCTGTGGGAGTGGGGCGAGTGGGCGGGGCACCGCTTCATCGACTCCTCGATCTTCGTCGGCTACGAGGACACGCTCGGGGATCTCGCCGCCGGTGCGCTGGGCTCGATCCTCGCCGGCGCGCTGATGCGCTTCTGGTCCGCGAAGTCCCGGGTGGTCGGACCGGGCGCCTCGCGCGGCGTCGGAGGTGCGGCGTAGCCTGTCCCGCATGTGCGGCCGCTTCGCGATGGACTCCGAGACCGATGAGCTGATCCGCGAGTTCGTCGCCGCGGGCGGGCGCGCCGAGGACTGGGCGCCCGACTACAGCGTCGCTCCCACCGACGTCGCGCCGATCGTGCGCGAGCGGCTCCACGACGGCGAGCGGGAGCGCGAGCTCGAGCTCGCGTCCTGGGGCTTCACCCCGTCCTGGTCGAAGGGCAGGGGGCCCTCGCCGATCAACGCGCGCCTCGAGTCGGTCGCGACGAACGGCCTGTTCCGCGGGGCGTTCGCCAAGCAGCGCGCGATCGTGCCGATGCGCGGGTACTACGAGTGGGAGGCCCGCGCCGACGGCAAGCAGCCCTGGTTCCTGCAGGGCGAGGAGTCGATCCTCGCCGCGGCCGGCCTCTACACGGCCCGGAAGGAGGGCGACGACTGGCGCGTCTCCTTCACGATCATCACCCGCGAGGCGCGCGACGCCTCCGGCGAGGTGCATGACCGGATGCCCGTGTTCCTCACGCCCGACGTGCGCGACGCCTGGCTCGACCCGGCTCCGCTCGCCTCTGCCGAGGAGATGCTCGCCACCCTCGACCGGGCGTCCGTCGCGATGGCCTCGACCGTCACGGCCCACCCGGTCGACCGCCGCGTGAACAACTCCCGCACCGTCGACCGCCGCGACCCGGGCCTGCTGACGCCGGTCGCCTGACGCCGCTCGCCCGGTAGGCGCGGGACGCTCCGCGCGGTCTGCGGAACCTCGGGGCGAGGGCGGACGACCGGTGGTGGGTGGACCGGAGAGCACGGGAGGGGCGGAGCCGCGGCCCCGCCCCTCCCGGGCGTCCTACTTCGTGCCCGCGTGACCCGGGAACGGCTTGCCGTTCAGCGAGACCTCGTCGGGGTCGACCTCGACGTCGCCCACGTCGTCCGGGCCGCCCGTGCCGGGCACGGCCTTCACCTCAGCCGAGCCGGAGACTTCGGTGCGGCTCTCCGCCGGATCCGAGTCCTGCTTGGCCTCGGTCTCGCGCTCGCTGCCGGGCGACTCCGAGATGTCCTTCTCGATGGTCTCGCTCTCGGAGGAGGTGGCGGGCGCCGCCCCGTCCGGCTTGCCGATGGTCGAGCCCTGGTCGTCCTGCTCCGTGCGGTCCTGGTCCATGTCGTCGCCTTTCGTCGGGACCTCCGACGCTACGTCGGGGCGCGCGCGGGGGCACCCGCTTGACAGCCCGGCCGGGGGAGGGCGGCGTGCAGGGTCGACGTACTACCCTGGGTCGACGGTCGCACCGGGGGGCGCGGCACACCCGCCGCCGACCGCGAGGAGGACCCGTGGCATCCCACCGGACAGGCGACACCCGCATCGTCGGGACGACGGTCGACGGCCGGTACACGATCGAGGAGCTCATCGGCCGCGGCGGCATGGCCACGGTCTACCGGGCGCGAGACGGCGTCCTCGGCCGCTCCGTCGCGCTGAAGATGTTCGCCCCCGGCATCGACGACGCGCAGGACCTGCAGCGCAAGGCGTCCGAGATCCGGCTGCTCGCGGCGCTCAACCACCCCGCCCTCGTCACCCTCTACGACGCGCACGACGGCGGCGACGACACCAACGGCCAGGCCTACATGGTGATGGAGCTCGCCGAGGGCCCGAGCCTGTCCGAGCGGCTCGCCGAGGGCCCGGTCGCGCCGAACGACGTCGCCTCGATGGCGGGCGACCTCGGCGAGGCCCTGCACACGGTCCACGCGGCCGGAGTCGTGCACCGCGACGTGAAGCCGTCGAACGTGCTGCTCGTCCCGAGCCCGCTGACCAGCCGCGAGTTCCGCCCGAAGCTGGCCGACTTCGGCATCGCCTCCCTCATCGACGCGACGCGGATCACCGCGCCCGGCACCCTCATCGGCACCGCCGCCTACCTCAGCCCCGAGCAGGCGCACGGCGACCCGGTCACCTCGGCGAGCGACATCTACTCCCTCGGCCTGGTGCTCCTGGAGTCGCTGACCGGCCGCCGCCCGTTCACGGGCTCGGCGATCGAGGTCACGCTCGCCCGCCTGCTCCGCGACCCCGAGGTCTCGGAGTCGCTCGGCAGCGGCTGGACCTCGCTCCTGACCTCGATGACGCGGCGCGAGCCCGGCGAGCGTCCCGCCGCGCTCCAGGTGGCGGAGTCGGCACGCCGCCTGATCGATCCGCGGCGCGACTCCCCGCCGGCGGCCATCGTCGTCCCTGACGTCCCCGCCACCCGGGTGATGTCGACGGAGCCGCTCGCCGAGACCGAGCCGATCACGCGGACGGAGGCGCTCGACCCGACCCGCCGGCTCGCGGCCGACGCGTACCCGGCCACGGAGGCGATCGCTCCGACGCAGCGCTTCACCGCGACCGAGCGGATCGCTCCGGCACCGCAGACCGCTCCGGCGCCGCGCACGGCTCCGCTCCGCTCCGCGGCCGCCCCTCCGCAGCGCCGCGGCCCGAGCCCGTGGCTGATCGTGCTGGTGCTCGCGCTGGTCGCGGTCGCCGTCGGGCTCGCGATCATCCTGATCGACGGTCCCCAGTCGCCTCTGCCGCAGGTGGACGGCGAGCTGGGCGACCACCTCCGTCAGCTGCGCGAGAGCATCCGCTCGTGAGGGGCCTCCGACTGCGCGCCGCCGGCGCCGTGCTCGCCTCGGTCCTGCTGCTGAGCGGATGCTCCTCCGCGCCGCAGGGCATCGACGAGGGCACCGCCCAGACCCTCGACGACGCGGTGGTGGCCGTCGCCGAGAAGGCCTCGGCCGACGACTACCAGGGCGCTCTCACCGAGCTCGCCTCGCTGCAGTCGGCGCTCGACGCCGCGCTCGCCGAGGGCTCCGTCAGCTCCGACCGCGCAGCGACGGTGCAGGCGCAGGTCGACGTCGTCCGCGCCGACCTCGAGGCCCTGATCGCGGGAGCCCCGGAGCCGGCGCCGGCCGAGACGACCGCCCCGGCTCCCGAGGAGACGACCCCGGTCGAGGAGGAGCCGGAGGACACGCCCGCTCCGGTCGAGACCGAGGACGACCCCGCCCCCTCGCCCGAGGAGTCGGAGCCGGAGGAGACGCCGACCGAGCCGGAGGAGCCCGCGGAGGAGACCCCGGCCGCTCCCGGCGAGGACGCTCCGGGAAACAGCGGGGACGCTCCGGGGAACAGCGGCGACGCACCCGGGAACAGCGGGAACGCTCCCGGCAACGGCAACGGCAACGGCAACGGCAACGGCCCCGGCGCTCGCGGTGCGGCGACCGGCGTCGGCGCCCCCGCGGGCAGCGGTGCCGCGCCCGGGGCCGCGAAGGGCCCCGGCGGCCGCTAGAGCGCTACTCCTGCGTCGAGAGCACGGCGAACGCCGCGTCGAGCTCGACGTCCACGTCCGTGCCGTCCTCGCGGGTGACCTCCACCTCGAAGGCGTGGCCGGCGTCGTCGCTGCGCTCGGCCTCGGTGACGGTCCCGGAGCCGACGGCGCCCAGCGCCGCCTCGCTCGCGCGGGCGAGGTCGTCGCCGGTGAGGTCGTCCGGGTCCACGGCGGCCGCGGTCGGGTCGCCGGCAGGCACGCCGTCGTCGTCGGAGCCGGCCTGGAGGGCGCGGTCGTCGGGGTCCACGGACACGACGGCGAAGGAGTCGTCGAGGCGCACCTCGTACTCGAGGCCGGCGCGGTCGGTCAGGTCCAGCTCGTAGCCGGTGGCGCCGTCGTCGTCGCGCTCGGCCGAGGTGACGGTCCCGCCGCCGATCTCGGCGAGCGCTGCCTCGCTCGCGCGGTCCAGGTCGCTGCCGGTGAGGGAGTCGGACCCCTCGAAGCCGTCGGTCGCGGCGTAGGCGATGCCCGTCCCGGCTCCGATCAGCACGACCGCTCCGGCGATCCCGGCGATGATCTTCGTCTTCTTCTGCACGATGGCTCCGTCCCGGCGCCGCTCGTCGACGCCTCCAGCACTCTCGCGGTCGGGCGCTGAAGCAGGCCTGAAGCGCCCGCTCAGCGGACGAGCGGCACCCGTACCTCGACCCGGGCGCCGCCCAGCGCCGAGTCGCCGACGACGACCCGTCCGCCGTGCGCCCGGGCGATCCCGGCGACGATCGCCAGGCCGAGGCCCGACCCTCCGGCGTCGCGCGCCCGGCCCTCGTCGAGGCGGACGAAGCGCTCGAGCACCCGCTCGCGCTCCGCCGCCGGGATCCCCGGCCCGTCGTCGTCCACCGCGAGCACCGCCTCCGCTCCGTCGATCCGGGTCGAGAGCGCCAGCTGCGAGGAGCGGTGCCGCACCGCGTTGTCGACCAGGTTCCGCAGCGCCCGCGAGAGCAGGGCCTCGTCGGCCACCGCCTGCACGGGCGAGATCCCGCTCGCGTCGACCCGGGCTCCGGAGTCGCGCAGGCGCCGCACCTCGCCGAGGGCGAGATCGTCGAGGTCCACGGGAGCCGCCGCCACGGCCAGGCGCGCCTCGTCCGCCCGGGCGAGCAGCAGCAGGCCCTCGATCAGCCCGCCGAGCCGCACCGACTCCTCCGCGACCGTCCTCGCCAGCCGGGCGGAGTCGAGCCGGTCCGGGTGCGCGAGCGCCACCTCCGCGGTCTGACGCAGCGCCGCGACGGGGGAGCGCAGCTCGTGCGAGGCGTCCGAGACGAAGCGCCGCTGCCGCTCCTGCCCGCTCTGCAGCCGATCGAGCATCCGGTTGAGGGTGTGCGCCAGCCGGTCGACCTCGTCGCCGGAGCCGGGAGCGGCGATCCGGCGGTCCAGGGCGGAGGAGGTGACCGCCTCGGCCTCCTCGCGCATCCGCTCCACGGGGCGCAGCGCCCGGCCGACGACGACGGCGCACACCACCGCCACCAGCGCGATCAGCAGCGGGACGGCGACCGCGAGCAGCCCGATCGTCGTGGACACCGCCTCCTCGCGGCCCTCGTCGGGCACGCCGACCACGACGAGGGAGTCGTCGTCGAGCTCGCGGGCGGCGACCACCACCGGCCCCTCGTCGTCCACGTCGACCGTGACCGGGTCGTCGCTCTCGGCCAGCGCGAGCGGAGGGAGGTCCTCCGCGTCCTCGCCCGCGGCGGCGACCCGCCCGTCGACCACGAGCTGGACCAGTCCCTCCGAGCCGCGGACGGCCTCCGGGCCGCCCTGCTCGACCAGCGCAGCGACCCGCTCCGCCTCGGCGTCGGCGGCGGAGGCGGCGCTCGAGGCGAGCACGGAGGAGAGGACCAGGACGAAGAGCACGCTCCCGAGGAGCGCGGCGGCGGCCACCACGGCGGTCGCGGCCGCGGTGATGCGGGTCCGCAGGCTCCGGCGGCTCACCCGGCCACCAGCGTGTAGCCCGCCCCGCGCCGGGTGCGGAGGGTATCGCGGCCGAAGGGCCGATCGATCTTGTTGCGCAGGGTGCGGACGTAGACCTCGACGATGTTCGGGTCGCCGTCGTAGTCGAAGTCCCAGACGGCTCCGAGGACGTCGCGTTTGGAGACGACCTCGCCCGCCCGTGAGACGAAGTACTCGAGGACGCTGAACTCGCGCGCGGTCAGCGGCACGGCGACTCCGCCCCGCTCGACGGTCCGGGACGCCGGATCCAGCACGAGATCGCCGACGACGCGCACCGTGGGCCGCTCGGCGGCTCCACGGCGGATGAGGGCGCGCAGCCGCGCGACGAGCACCGGGAACGAGAACGGCTTGGTGAGGTAGTCGTCGGCGCCGGTGTCGAGGGCCTCGACCTGGTCGAGGTCGCCGTCCTTCGCGGTGAGCATCAGGATCGGGGTCCAGTCCTCTTCGGCGCGCAGCCGCTCGCAGACGCGGAAGCCGCTGACGTCCGGGAGCATCAGGTCGAGGACGATGGCGGCGTAGTCGGCCTCCTGCGCGTACCAGAGGGCGTCGGTGCCGGTGGTGGCGGTGTCCACGGCGAAGCCCTCGGCCTCCAGGCCCGTCTCGAGGGCACGGAGCAGGTTGATCTCGTCGTCGACGACCAGGATGCGGATGGCGGCCTCCCCGGGCTCGGCGCGCGGGGGTCCGCGCGAGCCCAGGCTAGCCGCGGCCCCGCTGAAGCCCGCCTGAAGCGCCGGCGGACCACCGCGTCCCGCCGAGGCGCCGGCTCCCCGCCGGGACACCGGCGGGAGCGCGGTGTCCCGGCGGGACGCGCGGCGCCCGGGCGCGGGTCACTCGTCGCGGTCGGTGTACTCGCCCTCGCCCTCGGCGGAGGTGCCCGCGGCGCTGGTGTCGACGTAGCTGCCCTTGTCGGCGGTGCTCTGCTCGTTCACCGAGGTGTCGACGTAGCTGCCCTCGGCCTCGCCGGCGGTGTGCGAGACGCCCTCCGTCGAGGTGTACTCGCCGCCCTCGGTGTCCTCCGTGCTCGTGCCCTCGGCGACGTGACGGCCGTGGCCGGCGGTGTGCTCGTCGTGACCCTCGTGGTGGTCGTGGTGCTCGTGACCCTCGTGGTGCTCGTTGTCGTGGTCGTGGTGGGCCATGGCGGCCTCCTCGCTTCGTCGCGTCGGTGCGCGGTCGGATCGGCCGCGCTCGCTCCGAGACTTCTGCATCGGGGGCGGGGGTGCAAGACGTGGCGGCTGCACATCCGTGCCGCGCAACTCCTACCGGCGCCGGATCCGTCCGCCTAGCCTCCGAGGATGAGCAGACCCCCTCGCACCCGCTGGAGCGTCATCGGCCAGCTCGGACCGGCCTTCGACGACGGCGGTCCGATGCTGCTGGTCGAGGCCCGATCGGCGTTCGGGCGCCGCCCGATGCACCGCGCCAAGGCGCAGCTGCTGCTGTCGGCGCTCCGCCACCGCGCCCGCGAGCTCGGGGACCGCGCCGAGTACGTCCGCTCCGAGACCTTCGGCGAGGCCCTCGCCGGGCGCGACGACCTCGAGGTGATCGACCCGCCGACCCGCGGCGGCCGCCGCCTCGCCCGCAGGCTCGGCATGAGCGTCCTGCCCAGCCGCGGCTTCATCACGGCCGAGGAGGACTTCCGCGAGTGGGCGCTCTCCCGGACGGGCAAGCGCCTGCTGCTGGAGGACTTCTACCGGTGGAGCCGCGAGCGCACCGGCGTGCTGATGCGCGGGGACCAGCCCGAGGGCGGCCGCTGGAACTACGACCACGACAACCGCCAGCCTCCGCCCAAGGGCGCCTCCCGGCTCGGCCTGCCCGACCCGTGGTGGCCGGAGGAGGACGACATCGACGAGGAGGTGCGCGCCGACCTCGCGCGCTGGGAGGCCGAGGGGGCGGTCCGCCTGGTCGGCGCCGACGGTCCGCGCCGCTTCGCCGCGACGCCCGCCGAGGCCGAAGCGGCGCTCGCCGACTTCGTGTCGTCGCGCCTGGGCGACTTCGGGACCTACGAGGACGCGATGCTCTCGGGCGACTGGACGATGGCGCACTCGTTGCTCAGCGCCCCGATGAACCTCGGCGTGCTCGATCCGCGGACGGTCGTCGAGGCGGCCGAGGCGGAGTACGCCGCCGGGGGCGCGCCCATCGCGGCGACGGAGGGGTTCATCCGCCAGATCCTCGGCTGGCGCGACTACGTCTGGAACCTGTTCTGGCACCTCGGGCCGGAGTACCGGAACCGCAGCCGCGCGCTCGGCGCCTCCACGCCGCTGCCCGCCGAGCTGCTCGCTCTCGACCCGAGCGGCATCGAGGCGAACTGCCTGCACGAGACGCTCGACGACGTGCACCGGCACGGCTGGGCGCACCACATCCAGCGCCTGATGGTGCTCGGCAACTGGGGGCTGCAGCGGGGGTGGGATCCGGCGGAGCTCAACGACTGGTTCGTGGACGTCTTCGTCGACGGCACGGAGTGGGTGATGCCGGCGAACGTGATCGGGATGTCCCAGCACGCCGACGGCGGCGTCGTCGCGACGAAGCCGTACGCCTCGGGCGGCGCCTACATCAACCGGATGTCCGACTACTGCGGCGGCTGCCGCTTCGACCCGAAGGTGCGCCTGGGCGAGAACGCCTGCCCGGTGACCGCCGGGTACTGGGCCTTCCTCGACCGGGCCGAGCCGGTCCTCCGCGGCAACCACCGGATGGCCCAGCCCCTCGCGGGCCTGCGCCGCCTCGCGGACCGCGAAGCGGTGGTCGACCAGGAGCGCCTGCGCGAGACGTACTGACGCGGGGCCGGCGGCGCGCCCGCCGCTACTCCGCGCGCACGAAGCGCGACACGGTGACCGCGACCGTCACCGCGGTCGTCCCCTCCACCGCCGCGAGCCGAGCGTCCAGCGCCTCGGGATCCACGTGGTGGGCACTCGGCCCCATCAGCACCTCGGCGCGCAGCTCGTCGACGCTCATCAGCACCGTCGTGTCGAGCTCGATGCGCTCCTCGAGCGCGAACCCCGCCAGCTGCTCGTCGAGCCGCTCCGCCTTGCCGGCGTCGATGCCGAGCATCCCGAACCGCTCGCGGATCTCGTGCAGGTGCCTCTCGCGCGGAGTGACGACGACGGCGACGCCGCCCGGACGGAGCACCCGCCGCATCTCCGGGGCGTTCCGCGGCGCGAAGACGGTGAGCAGCGCGTCGGCGGAGGCGTCGGCCAGCGGGAGGGGCTGCCAGAGGTCCGCGGTCGCGATCGCCGCCCGGGGGTGCGCGCGGGCGGCGCGGCGGGCGGCCGGGGCCGAGAGGTCCAGGCCCAGCCCGTCCGCCGCCGGATGCGCCTCGAGCGCGGCCGCGAGGTACGCCCCGGTGCCGCAGCCGAGGTCGACCACGAGCCGCGCGCCGGCGGGGACGGCCGCGGCGACCGCGTCCTGGATCACCCGGTAGTGGCCGGAGCCGAGCAGGTCGGCGCGGGCCTGCACCATCGCCGCGGTGTCGCCCGAGGTCGCGTGCCTCCCGCGCAGCAGCGAGGCGTAGCCCTGGCGCGCGAGGTCGGCGCTGTGCCCGAGGGGGCAGCGGAGCGAGGAGGGGCGGGGGAGCGCGTCGGGGGCGAGCGCGCCGCCGCAGACCGGGCAGGCGAGGGCGGGCAGCACCGTCGATCCGGGTCGGGCGGCCGGATCGAACGCGCTCACTCCGCTCCGGGCGTGCGCGCCCGCATGGCGGTGACCGCCGCGTTCAGCGTCGCGATGGTCGGCACCGCGAACAGCGCCCCGGCGAGCCCGGCCACCTCGAGCCCGGTCGCGACTCCGAGCACCACGGCGAGCGGATGCACCTTCACGGCGGTCCCGAGGATGAGCGGCTGCAGCACGTGCCCCTCGAGCAGGTGCACCAGGATCACGACGCCGACCATCACCAGCGCGGCGACGGGCCCGCTGAACAGCAGCGCGACCAGTGCGGCGAGCGCACCGGTCACGATCGCGCCGAGGATAGGGACGAACGAGCCGAGGAACACCACGATCGCGATCGGCACGACGAGCGGCAGCTGCAGCGCGAGCGCGCCGATGCCGATGCCGACGGCGTTGATCCCGGCGACGCCGAGCTGCGCGATCACGAACTGGCTGAGGGTCCGCCAGCCGGCGGCGCCGCCGCGCTCCATCGCCGGGCGGGCGCGGCGGGGGAGGAGGCGGAGGAACCAGTGCCAGATGCGGCGGCCGTCGAGGAGCAGGAAGATCAGCGAGAACAGGGTGAGGAGGGTTCCGGCGAAGACCTCGGCCAGCTGGGAGCCGACGGCGAGGGCCCCGGACGCGATCGTCGACGCCTGCGCGTCGGCCCAGTCGACCGCGCGCTGCGCCCAGTCCGAGAGCTGGACGTCCGAGAACGACAGCGGCGGGCTCCGCAGCCACGCCTCGACGCCGTCGACCGCGTCGAGAGCGCGCTGCCCCACTCCGCTGAAGCCGGAGCGCGACTGCACGATCACCAGCCCGACGAGGCCGGTCAGCAGGAGGAGCATCAGGACGATCGAGACCAGGACCGCGAGCGGGCGGGGGAGCCGCAGGCGCTCGAGCCGGTTCCGCAGCGGGGTGAGGAGCGCGGTGAGCAGCAGCGCGATCAGCACCGGCACGACGATCACGGGCAGCAGCGAGACGAGGCGCACGAGGAGGTAGAGGAGCCCGGCGACGGCGAGGAAGCGCCACGACCAGGCGGCGGCGATCCGCATCCCGGTCGAGACGTCGCTCGAGGCGTCGTCCGGCGAGTCCGCGAGGGCCGGAGCCGGGACCGCTGCCGGGGGAGCGGCGTCCGCAGGCGGGGTCGTCGCCGTGCCGTGCCGCTCGTCGCGCGCTCGCCGTCCCCGCATGACCCCTCCGATCCTCTCGCAGTGTACGGCTGAGCGGCCGTCCGGGACCGGGAGAGAGCCCGGGGGCGCCGCGCCTGGCCGGATCGGGGCACCGGATGCACCGGCAACGGCTCGTCCGGAGGGCGGAACGCGCCGGATCGCGCCGTCTCCGCCCCGTTCCCCGCCTCGGCCGCGGGAGGCCGGTCCGCGCCGGTAGCGTCGCGCGGGTCGATGCCGAGCGAGGAGGGCGACGGATGCTGGAGGCGGTTCTCGCGATCGCCGGGTGGTGCGCGGGCGCGGTGCTCGTCGTCAGCGGTGCCCTGAAGCTCGGCCGCGCGGAGCGGTTCCGGGCGACCCTCGAGGCGCTCGGGGTCCCCCTCCTCCTCCGGCGCCGCGGCTGGTTCGCGGCCGCCTTCCCCGTCGTCGAGATCGCGCTGGGCGCCGCGGTGGTGCTGGCGCCCGCTCCGGCGCACCGTACCGCCCTCGTGCCGGTGGCGCTCCTCGACGCCGTGTTCCTCGTCGTCGCCGTCCGCGCGGTCCGCGCGGCGGAGGACGTCGACTGCGAGTGCTTCGGCGGTCTGGGCTCGGCGCGGATGACCGGACGCACCGTCGCGAGGAACGCGGTGCTGCTCGCGCTGGCGGTCGCCGGGGCGCTCGGCGGGCTCGCTCCGGCCGCGCTGCTCGGCGGCGGCGGTGCCTCGGCGGCGGCGTCCGGGCTCGCCGCCGCTCTCGCCGCGGTCTCGCTCGTGCTGGTGCGCGACCGCCGTGCGGCGTCGACGGCCGCTCGCGTCCGGGCGGCCGCCCGCCTGTCCGCAGCCGACAGGGAGTCCGCGCCGGGGCCCGCGCATGAGGGCGACCTCTCGGCCGCCGACCTCGCGTTCGTCACGGTGGCCGGCGAGCTCCTGACGCTCGAGGAGCTGTCCCGCCCGGCGACGCACCTCGTCTTCTTCTCGCCTTCGTGCGCCGCCTGCCACGAGCTCGTCGAGCGCTTCCGCTGGTGGCCCCACGGCCTGCGCCCGGGCGAGGAGCTGCTGCCCGTCCTTCTCGGCAGCCGCGAGGACTTCGCGGTGCACGCCGTCTACGGGCCGCTCGTCGACCACGCCCTCTACGATCCGGAGGGCCGCGTCGCCGCCGTCCTCGGCCGAGCAGGGACGCCGGGCCACGTGCTCCTCACGCCCGAGCGTCCGCTCGGCGACGGCTGGACCTCGGGAGCCGCGTCGATCGAGGCGCGCGTGCTCCGGCCCGGGTTCCTCGCCGAGCTGCAGGCGGGCGGCCCGGACCCGGCTCCGGCGGCGGGCGGCGCGGTACCGGCGGGGTGACGACGGCCGGAGGGCGGAGCAGGGCCGACGACGACCGACCGAGGGCGGCCGGGCTCAGCGGCGCTCGAACTCGCCGGACATCGAGCCGTGCACGGGGTGGGCGGGATCGTCACCGACGGCGCGGGAGGGATCGTCGATCTCGACGGCGCGGGACGGGGCCTCCTCGTCGCTCGCGTCGAGGCCGAAGCCGTCCTCGAGCAGCTCCTGGGCGATGCGGCTCGAGAGGCCGCTCCTCTCGCCCGGTCCGGGGTCGCTCTCCGGGTCGACGGGGGCGGCGAACGCCTGCTCGAGTCCGGACGCCGGCATCCCGGCGTCGTCGATCGAGTCGGCTCGTCCGTCGGAGGGTCCTCGTGCAGGTCTCGGCATGCGCCCGAGCGTAGAGGACAGGCCCCTGAAGGTCGACGCTCCGTCGCGCACTGCCGGGCCGCCCGCGCGCCGGGTCAGTCGTGCAGCGACCAGGAGTGGGGAGCGACCTGGACGCCGCCGATGGTCGCCGTCTGGTCGCCGATGTTCAGCGCGAGCCGCGCGGTGCGTCCCTCCGGGCCCTCCGCCACGAGCAGCACGGCGGTGTTGGAGAGGTCGACCGTGCGGGTGCTCGCGCCGACCAGCCACGGGTTCCGTCGGCGGAACGCGACGACCTCCTGGTGGGCGCGGTAGGCCTCTCCGCCCGGCCACTCGGCGGGATCGGCCGGGAACTCCGGGCGGATCGCGTCGTCGCCGCCGATCCGCTCCTCCTTGACGCCGCGCAGGCCCCGCTCGTCGCCGGAGTAGATGCTCGGCACGCCGGCGACGAAGCCGAGGATCGCCGTGGCGTGGCCGTGGTGGCGCTCGTCGCTGACGGCGCTGGCGATCCGGGTCACGTCGTGGTTGCCGACGAAGGTCAGGGGCAGGAACTCGCGGACGAAGTCGTCGTGGCGCTTCACGGACCAGGCCAGCTCGAAGAGGTTCACCTCCTCGAGGGAGTTGCGGACGGCCTTCCAGAGCTCGTACTGCGTGACCGAGTCGAGCCCGGACTCCCGCACGTAGCCGGTGTAGTCGCCGTGGATGACCTCGCCGACGAACCACGCGTCGGGGAAGCGCTGCCGCACCGGGTCGATCGCCGCGTGCCAGGCCGCCGGCGCGACCGCGTACGCCGCGTCGAGCCGCCAGCCGTCGATGCCCCGCTCGAGCCAGTGCGCGAGCACGGACGACACGTGCTCCGCGACCTCGGGGTTCCCGTTGTCGAGCTCGACCAGGGCGTCGTGCCCCTCGAACACGTCGACGCGGAGGCCGTCGACCTCCTGCGACCGCTCGCTGCGGGAGAAGCGCGCCGCCTCGGGGGAGCCCTCGCCGGCCGCGACCGCGGCACGCCACCAGGGGTGCTCCCGTCCCACGTGGTTGAAGACCCCGTCGAGCAGCACCCGGATCCCGCGCTCGCGGCACGCGGCGATCAGCGCGTCGAGGTCTGCCTCGTCGCCGAGGCGGGGATCGACCCGGAAGTGGTCGACCGTGTCGTAGCCGTGGGTGGAGGAGGCGAAGACCGGCCCGAGCAGCAGCCCGTTGCAGCCCAGCGCCAGCAGGTCGTCGAGCCAGGGGAGCAGGGCGCGGAGGCGGTGCTGCGGCTCGTCGTCCGGACCCGGACCCTCCGAGGCGCTCGCCTCGGCGCCCGTGAAGCCGAGCGGGTAGACGTGCCACCAGATCGCCGTCGAGATCCAACCGTCCGTCTGAGCCATCGTGGCCGTCCTCCCGGCCCGCTCGGGCGCGGGCCGCCGTCACTGTAGCGAGGCGGGCTGGACCGGAGCCGCGCCCGCTCACGGGCCGGGCCGCAGGGCGGTGATCCAGGCCAGCACGGCCAGGCCCGCCCGCACGGAGGCGGGTGCCGTGACGGAGCAGACGAGCAGTGCGAGAGCCGCGCAGGCGAGCCCGGCCACCGCGCTCCTCCGCTCGCCCGCCCACCGCAGCGCCCGCACGGACGCGATCACCGCGGCGACCGCCACGGCGACGGCGGGGAGGGCCCAGAGCGGATGCACGGAGGACGCGAGCGCGAGCAGGCCCAGCGCGAGCGCGGCGAGACCGGGCTCGTACTGCCGGCTAGCGGGAGGGTGCCGCCGGGGCGGCCGGGGGAGGGCCGCGTCGGCCGGAGCGGATGGAGGGAGGAGTGCCGTCGTCGTCATGAGCCGATCCTCGTCAGGCGGCGGACTCTGCGGAGAGGCGATCGGCGGATCGGTGGACGAGAGGCGCCGAGCGCCTCCTGTGGAGGGACCGACCGGCGCGATCGGCGTCGTTCCGGGCGTCTCGAGGCCGGAATCGCCGGAGATCCGGGGCGGGGCTGGTAGGTTACCGACGGTCCGACCGGTTGAGGACGTCCGTCCCCGGCCGAGGACGATCCATCGAAACCAGCTGTTCCGACAGCGAGAACGTCCTGGGAGGACACTCCATGGCTGACAAGTCGCTCAACCGCACCGAGCTCGTCGCGAAGATCGCCGCCGACTCCGGCCAGAGCCAGGCCGCCGTCAACGGCGTCCTCGACTCGCTCTTCACCACCCTCGCCGACTCCGTGTCGAACGACGTGAAGGTCACCATCCCCGGCTGGATCGCCGTCGAGCGCACCTCCCGCGCCGCGCGCACCGGCCGCAACCCGCAGACCGGCGAGACCATCCAGATCGCCGCCGGCCACTCGGTCAAGGTCTCCGCGGGCACCAAGCTCAAGGCCGCCGCGAAGTAGTCGCGCCCTCCGACACGGCCCCGGCACTGCGCCGGGGCCGTCGTCGTCCGCGGACGCGGCCGCCGATCGTCCGCGGACGCGGCTGCCGATCAGCCGCGGAACGTAGGCTGGACCGGTGAATCGAACCGTCCGGATCGTCGGCCCTGCCCTCGTGCTCGTCGCCGCAGCGCTCGTCGCCCTCCTCGCGGCCCTGGCCTTCGGAGGGGGAGCCGCGGCTCCGCTGCTGAACGATCCCGGCCCCGTGGTCCGCTACGGCCTCCCGATCGCCAAGCTGGCCGTCAATCTCGGCGCCGCGGGGATGATCGGCTCGCTCGTGCTGACGCTGTTCGCGCTGAGCCCCCGCGCCGCCGCCGCCCGCGACGCCCGGTCCTCGTCCCGATCTTCGACCGCTCACGCCTCCTCGCGCGGCGGCCAGTCCTCGCGCGGCGGCCAGTCCTCCTCCCGCGCCGGATCGACGCGCACCGCGGTCGCCCCCGCGCGCCCCGCGCCCGCCGAGGCCGCGCCCGAGCCGCGCACCGAGTTCTCGATCGCCCTCGACGTCGCCGCCGCCAGCGCCGCCTTCTTCGCGGCGGCCAGCGCGGTGACCGGGTTCCTCACCTTCCTCAACGTCACGCAGACGCCCCTGAGCCTCGACCGCGACTTCGGCACCAAGCTCAGCTACTTCATCGGCAGCATCGAGGTCGGCCAGGCCTGGCTCATCACGACGCTGCTCGCGGCCGTCGTCACCGTCCTCTGCTTCGCCGTCCGCAACCAGACCGCGCTCGTCTTCGTCACGGGCCTGGCCCTGCTCACGCTGCTGCCGATGGCGCAGCAGGGGCACGCGGCGGGAGCGAGCGGGCACGACGCCGCCGTCACGGCGCTGGGCCTGCACCTCGTCTTCGCGGCGATCTGGCTGGGCGGCCTCATCACCGTCATCGCCCTGCGGCCCCTGCTCGGCGGCTCCCGCCTGCTGCCCGTGATCGAGCGCTACTCCAGCCTCGCGCTCGTGAGCTTCGTCGTGGTCGCGGCGTCCGGGTACGTCAGCGCCGAGCTCCGGCTCGCCACTCTCGACAACCTGCTGACCGGCTACGGGATCCTCGTGCTGGTCAAGGTCGCGGCGCTGGTCGCGCTGGGCCTGTTCGGCGTTCTGCAGCGCCGCTACCTCATCGAGCGGATGCGGAAGGCCGGCGGTGTCGGCGGCCGCAGCTTCTGGTGGCTCGTCGGCGCCGAGATCGCCTTCATGGGGATCGCGTCCGGAGTCGCCGCGGCTCTCGCGCGCACCGCGACCCCGGTCGACCAGATCGCCGCGAGCCAGCTCACGGATCCGACCCCGGCCCAGCTGCTGACGGGCGAGCCCCTGCCGCCGCCCGCGAGCGCGATGAACTTCCTCACGCTCTGGAACATCGACCTGGTCTGGCTCCTGGTCTGCTCCTTCGCCATCGCGTTCTACGTCGCCGGAGTGGTGCGCCTGCACCGCCGCGGCGACCGCTGGCCCCTGCACCGCACGATCCTCTGGATCGCGGGCATGCTCCTCCTGGCCTACATCACGAACGGCGGGGTGAACGCGTACGAGAAGTACCTGTTCAGCGCCCACATGCTCTCGCACATGGTCCTCACCATGGCGGTGCCGCTGCTGCTCGTCCCGGCGGCACCGGTCACGCTCATCGCCCGCGCCGCCGCCCGCCGCACCGACGGCTCCCGCGGTGCCCGCGAGTGGGTGCTGCTCGCCGTGCACTCGCGCTTCGCCACCGCGATCTCGCACCCGATCGTCGCCGCGCTGCTGTTCGTCGGGTCGCTCTGGGGCTTCTACTACTCCCCGCTGTTCCGCTGGGCCACCACGGACCACATCGGCCACGAGTGGATGATCGTCCACTTCCTGATCACCGGCTACCTCTTCGTCAGCGTCCTGATCGGAGTGGACCCGAGCGTGCACCGCGTGCCCTACGCGATGCGCCTGCTGCTGCTGCTGGGCACCATGGCGTTCCACGCCTTCTTCGGCCTCGCACTGATGACGGGGGAGGGGCTGCTCCTCGCCGACTGGTACGGAGCGATGGGCTGGGGCACCTCCGCGCTCGCCGATCAGCAGGCGGCCGGCGGCATCGCGTGGAGCATCGGCGAGATCCCCACCCTCGCGCTCGCGATCGTCGTCGCGATGATGTGGAGCCGCTCCGACGCCCGCGAGACCAAGCGCCGCGACCGCCAGGCCGACCGCACCGGAGAGGCCGAGCTCACGGCCTACAACGACCGCCTGGCCGCCCTCCAGAAGCGCGGCTGATCCGCGCCCGGGCCCCGGGGTCCCGGCGGCCCGCGGGTACAGTGGAGCGGTGACTCAGCCGACCCTCTCCGACGAGCAGCAGCGGGTCTTCGACCTCATCGAGAACACGCGCGAGCACCTGTTCGTCACGGGTCGCGCGGGCACGGGCAAGTCCACCCTGCTCAACCACCTGAGCTGGAACACCGACAAGCAGATCGTCATCTGCGCCCCCACCGGCGTCGCGGCGCTGAACGTCGGCGGCCAGACCATCCACTCGCTCTTCCGACTGCCGATCGGCGTCATCGCCGACTCCGACCTCGACCAGCCGCCCGAGCTGCGCAAGCTCCTCAACACCATCGACACGCTCGTCATCGACGAGATCTCCATGGTCAACGCCGACCTGCTCGACGGGATCGACCGCAGCCTCCGGCAGGCGCGGCAGCGGCGCTCCGAGCCGTTCGGGGGCGTGCAGGTCGTCCTCTTCGGCGACCCGTTCCAGCTCGCACCCGTTCCCGGCGATCCGGAGGAGCGCGCCTACTTCGCCGACCGCTACCGCTCGCTGTGGTTCTTCGACGCCCTCGTCTGGCAGGAGGCGCCGCTGCGGATCGTCGAGCTCGGCCGGATCCACCGGCAGAGCGACGAGCGCTTCAAGTGGATGCTCAACGCGGTCCGCTTCGGCATGGTGACGAAGGAGATCGCCGACGTGCTGAACGCCGCGGGCGCGCGGACGCCTCCGGCGGACGACGCGATCACGCTCGCGACCCGCAACGACACGGTCAACCGCATCAACCAGGCGGCGCTCGCGCGGCTGAAGGGCCCCCTGAAGACCGCCTCGGCCGAGATCAGCGGCGACTTCGGCGGGCGCGCCTATCCGGCGGACCAGAACCTCGAGCTCAAGATCGGCGCGCACGTGATGTTCCTGCGCAACGACTCCGAGCAGCGTTGGGTGAACGGCACGATCGGCCGGGTGACGAAGGTCGCGGGGACGGTGTGGGTCGAGGTGGACGGCGAGGTCCACGAGGTCGAGCCCGCGACCTGGGAGCGCTACCGCTACTCCTACTCCGCCGCGACGAAGAAGCTCACCCGCGAGATCGTCGCCGAGTTCGCGCAGTTCCCGCTCCGCCTGGCGTGGGCGGTCACGATCCACAAGTCGCAGGGCAAGACCTACGACTCCGCCGTGGTCGACCTCGGGCAGCGCGCCTTCGCCCCCGGGCAGACCTACGTGGCGCTCAGCCGCATCACGAGCCTCGAGGGGCTCTACCTGACGCGGCCGCTCCGGCCGAGCGACATCATCGTCGACAAGGACGTGCTGCGCTTCATGTCCGAACGGCGAGCCGAGCCGGCCGCCGTCGCGGAGGCGTCCGCGGACTGACGCCCCGCGGAGGACGTGGGAGCAGGGGCCTCAGGCCGCCGCGCAGGTCCGGGCGAGATCGCGGAACAGCTCCGTCGTCAGCCGGTACGCCTCCGCGACCTCCGCGATGACCCGCTCGCGCTCCTCCTCGTCCCAGCCCGCGGCGTCGAGCTGCTCGCGATAGGTGGCGCGGAAGGCCGACGGTGCGGCGATCTCGCCGAAGAGGAAGAAGCCGACGCCGTTGGTCTCGAAGCCGAACCGCCGCTGCAGCAGCCCGCGGACGATCGCGCAGCCGGAGAGGTCACCGAGGTAGCGCGTGTAGTGGTGGGCGACGAAGCCGCCGCTCCAGCCCGAGGCCACGGTGCGGATCCGGTCGACGTAGGCGCTGGTCGAGGGCAGCGGGCGGATGCGCTCGCGCCAGTCCTCGCCGACGAGGAAGCGCAGGTCCTCCGCGATCGCGGGGAGCCGGGTGAGCTTGGCCGAGAGGAAGGGCTCCGCGACCGGATCGCCGGCCATGTCCTCCGCCACGGCCTCGAGGGCCTCGTAGACGAAGTAGTGCTGCGAGATGAGCGCGATGTAGTCGTCGCGGCTGCCGGAGCCGGTCATCAGCGAGGTCATGAAGGCGGCGCCCTCGTCGTCCGCGCCGGACTGCCCGATGCGCAGGCGCAGGGCCTCGGAGAACGGGATGACGTTCGACACGGTGGCCTCCCTCGGCGACTGAGGACTGCCTTACCTTAGCCGAGCGGAGCCGCTGGGACCAGAGGCGTCAGTGCCCGTGTCCGCCGTCGACGACGGAGTGCATCATCCCGCCCATGTCGCCCGAGCCGCCCGAGGAGGCGGCCATGGCGGGGGTGGCGAGGGCGGAGACGGCGAGCGCGCCGGCCAGGAGTCCGACGAGAGCTCGCGACGGCGAGACGGCCTTCTCCTCGACGCGCGGAGAGCGGAGCGAGACGGCCACCACGGCGACCGCGATCAGCTGGAGGACCGCGGCGGCCAGCGCGGGGAGGGGCTCGGCGAGTGCGCCGAGGGCCAGAGCGAGGGCGAACGCCGCCAGGGAGGCGACCGCGACGACCAGCGCGGAGCGCGGCACGACGATCCGGCCGCGTGCCAGGACGAGGACCGCCCAGAGGATCTCGACAGCACCGAGCGCTCCGATCACCGGAGCCTGCACGCCCTCGCCGCCGGCGGCGAGCGAGAGGTGGACGAGCCCGGCGCCGAGTCCGGCGAAAGCGGCGTTGCAGCGGGCCACGGTGGTCATGGCGGCTCCTTCGCTGGATCGGGGAAGAAGAGGAGGCCCCGGATCGACACACCGCATCGTGTCGTCCGGGGCCGTTCAGTCCGTCCGCCGCGGAAAACGGCGGGCCCACGGCGGACGGAGTAGAGGGGGGCGGCGGGTGCCGCCCGGGTCAGGCGGTCGCGGTGGTGCGCGTCCTCGCCGTCTTCTCGGTGCCGAGTCCGACTCCCAGGAGCACCAGCGCGCTGGCCAGGTGCAGGAAGTGGTCGGCGGTGTTCAGCGCCAGCACGTTCAGAGCGGTGTCGACCAGGAAGAAGCCGACGATGCCGAGCAGCAGGTACACCGCTCCGACGGTCACGTTGACGGTCTTCGCCGCGGCGACGGTCGACAGGCCCGCGATCAGCAGCGCGCCTCCGATGAGCAGGTGGGCGATGTTGTGCAGCGGGTTCACCTCGAAGACGCCGAGCAGGAGCCCGCCTTCGGTCGAGAGGAACTGCACGCCTCCGGTCACGACGAAGCCGAGCAGCCCGACGACGACGTAGACGGCTCCGAAGAGAGTCGCCAGCAGTCGATTGGGGGATCTGCGCATGGTCTCTTACCTCCTTCGAGCAGCGCCTCTGCGCTGTACTCCCTCTCTTCGTAACCGGGCGCCTGCCGGTTTGGGAACGGGGTGGACTCCGCCGGTCACGGTCAGGACACGAATCGCGATCGGGCGCTCAGCGGCCCTCTCCGGCCCGACGGAGCCCCCGTACAGTGGTGCCGTTCGCAGACGACGGGGGAGTCGCACGGCATGGGATCTCGCAGACGGACGCGGACGGGGCTGCTCGTCGTCCCGGTCCTCGTGCTCGCACTGGCCGGCTGCACGCCCGCCGCCGCCTCGCGCGTGGCGGAGGCGCCCGCGCAGGCGGCGTCGGAGGAGCTCGCCTCCGCCCTGTCGGGGTTCCTCGACGAGACGGTCGGCGTCGCCGGCGCGACCGGAGCGGTCGCCGGCGTCTGGTCGCCATGGGGCGGCAGCTGGGAGGGCGCGGTCGGCTGGGAGTCGGACGAGCGCACCACCGCCCTCACCACCGACGCGCACCTGCGGCTCGGCACCGGCGGCACCGAGGCGATGACCTGCGACGTGGTCCTCGCCCTCGCCGACTCCGGCCGGGTCGACCTCGACGCCGACGTCGGCGAGACGCTTCGCTCCCTGCCCGGCATCGACGGCCTCACGCTGCGCGAGCTCTGCGCGCACACCTCCGGCCTGGCCGACTTCCGCTCGGCGCTCTGGCCGACCGTGCTCCAGAACCCCCCGCGGCAGTGGCCGACGCTCGAGCTGCTCGCCGCGGCCCAGGTGCGCGGCGCCTCGGCCGAGCCCGGAGCGGCGTGGTCCGACTCCGCCACCGGTCCGCTGCTCGCCGGCATCGTCGCCGCGCAGGTGACCGGTCGGAGCATCGGGGAGCTCTACGACCAGTACGTGGTGCCGCGGTACGGGCTGCGCAGCACGGAGCTGCCCGGCGCCTCCGAGGTCGACCTGCCCGCTCCGTCCCCCCGCGGCTACGCGGTCGCGCTGGACCCGGCGACCGGGGAGAAGCGCTGCGACGTGCGGCTCGACGTCACCGCCGCGTCCCCGTCCGCGCTCGGCGCCGCGGGCGGAGCGCTGACCGATCTGGAGGACCTCCGGCGGCTGGCGGCGGGGCTCGCGGCCGATCCCGCGGGCGACGCCATGTGGCAGGACCCGGTCGTCCAGGGCCAGGGCCGCGCCGACTACCTCCGCGCCGGGCTCGGCGGGCACGAGGCGGGACCCCTCCGCGGCTTCTCGGGTCTCGCGCCCGGCTTCGTCACCGCGGCCTACTCCGACCCGGTCTCGGGCCTGACCGTGGCCGTCTCGATCAACAGCTCGACGCCTGGCGGCGACTTCGCCGCGACGGTCGCCCGCACCCTGGCCGCCATCGCGGTCGAGCAGGGAGCCGCGACGGGAGCCGAGGGCCTGCCCCGGCTCCCGTGGACGGCCGACGGCGAGCGCGGCGCCGTGCAGGGGACCCCGACGCGCTGCTGATCCGGCGGCGCCCTACTCTGGTGCCATGCCGATCACTCCCGACACCAAGGACTGGACCTGGGTCCTCGAGCGCCCGTGCCTCGAGTGCGGTTTCGACGCCTCGCTCGTCAACGCCGACGAGGTCGCCGAGCTCATCCGCGAGAACGCCGCCGCCTGGCCCTACGTGCTCGACCGCGACGATGCGGCGGGCCGGCCCGACGACGAGACCTGGTCGCCGCTCGAGTACGCCGCGCACGTGCGCGACGTGCATCGCATCTACCGCACCCGCGTGCAGCTGATGCTCGCCGGCGACGACCCGCTCTACCCCAACTGGGACCAGGACGTCACCGCCGTGGAGGAGCGCTACGACCAGCAGGACCCCGCGACGGTCGGCCGCGAGCTGGTCGAGGCGGCTGAGCGCATCGCCGAGGTGTTCGACTCCGTCGCCGGCGCCCAGTGGCAGCGCCGAGGCCGCCGCAGCGACGGCGCGGCGTTCACGGTCGACACGATCGCCCGCTACTACCTGCACGACGTCCAGCACCACCTGCACGACGTGCAGGGCTGAGCTCAGGTGTCGATGAGCTGCGGATTGAGGAACGAGAGCGTCCGCGCGTAGGCGAGCGCCGCGGAGGCGGGGCTGACCGCGTCGCGCAGGTTGCCGTTCGCGAAGTGCCGCTGCGTGTCCGGGTAGGTGTGCGCCGTGACCGGCGTCCCCGACTCCTTCAGCCGTCCGACGAACGACTCCGGGTCGTCGCCCGCGGGCCACTCGTCGCTCTGCGCGTAGTGCAGGAGGGTGGGGCACGGGACCAGCACGTGCTCCTCCGCACCGAGGGTGGCGTAGTACGCGACCACCGCGTCCACGAGCCCGGTGCCCGCGGCGAGCAGCCCGAGGCGGCCGCCGAAGCCGAAGCCGATGACGGCGCTGCGCGGCGCCCCGGCCGCGACTCCGGTGCCGACCGCCTCGGCGACGGCGGCGAGGGTGCGGTCCTGCGCGGCCATCGCGGCGAGGTCGCGCGCGTCCTCCGGGGCGAGCGTGGCCCAGCCGTCGTAGAGGTCGGGCACGAGCACGTGGTAGCCGTGCTTCGCCACGGCCTCGGCGAACGGCTCCAGCCACGGCAGGCGCCCGAACACGTCGTGCAGCACGACCACCACGGGCCGGCCGGGGTGCCCGTACTCGAGGGCGACGCCCGGCGACGGGATCTGGACGAGCTCTGTCACCCCTCCACCCTGCCCTCTGCGTCCCGCGATCCCGCGCGCTGCCACTGATCCGCCCGGCGTGTCGCGTCGGAACGCCGCTCGGGCGCCTCACCGCTCCGCGCGGCCGTGCGGCTCCAGTGGCAGGACGACCTGCTCGCGCAGGTGCTCGTAGACGACCGAGGTGCGCACGTCGGCGACCTCGCGGCGCTGCGTCAGCTCGTCGATGACGAAGGCGTAGAGGTCCTGGTTGTCGCGGACGGCGACGTGGATGATGAAGTCCTCCGAGCCGGAGGTGACGAACACGCCGACCGTCTCGTCGAGGCCGGCGACCCAGTCGCGGAAGGCCTCGATGATCTCGCGCGACGGCGGACGGATGCGGACCGCGATCAGCGCCTGCACGCCGCGCCCGAGGGCCGCGAAGTCGAGAGTGAGCGTCGCGCCGGTGATCACGCCGCGGCGCCGGAGGCTCCTCGTGCGGTCGAGGGCGGTGGTCGGCGAGACGTGCACGGCGGCTGCGAGGTCACGGTTCGTGATCCGTGCATCCGACTGCAGGACCTGCAGGATCCGGACGTCGAGTTCGTCGAGTGCCGCTCCTGGGCCGTTCTGCTGGTCGTTCATACGGAGATCCTGCCGAAGGGGAGCCCTCCTGCCTACTGTTCGTGACGTCACTGCGCACGAACCGAGGAGCATCATGACCATCCCCGCCCCCGACGCCGTCGGCTTCCACCCCGACGAGATCGACACCGCCGCGCCCACCCGCTCGGCCCGCCTCAAGTGGGTGGTCGTCGTCGACGAGTCCCTCCCCGCCGGCCGCGCCGTGAACGCCGCGATCTGCGTGGGCGCCGCGACGGCCGCGCACGTCGCGGGGCTGCTCGGACCGAGCCCCGCCGACGCGTCCGGATCGCTGCATCCCGGTCTGCCGTGGGCCGGCTGCACGGTCCTCGCCGCCGACGCGGCGACCCTGCTCGCGATCCGCGCGAAGGCCGAGGCGCACGACGGGACGTTCGTCGCCGACATGCCCGCGTCGGCGCAGGCCACCCGGGTGTACAACGAGTACCGGGAGGCGGTGGCGGCGAGCGGCTCCGACGAGCTGCAGTACCTCGCGGTCAGCCTGGTGGGGCCGAGGAACCGGATCGACAGGATCGTCGGGCGGCTGCCGCTGCTGGGCTGACGGACACCGCGGGGCTGCCGGACGCCGCTGCGCTGACGGACGCCGCTGCAGCGCCGGAGGAGGAGCCGCTCGCGTCGGGCCGGAGGAGGAGCCGCTCGCGTCGGGCCGGAGGAGGAGCCGCTCGCGTCGGGCCGGAGGACCGGCCGCAGACGAGGGGGGGGGG
>NZ_PSTP01000019.1:0-60213 GCF_002930935.1 Rathayibacter sp. AY1A2
GGTGAGCGCGGTCCGCCCGATCTGCGCGAGGACGAGGACGATCGCGACGTCGTCGGCATCGTCGGCCTCGTCCTCGCGATCGTCCTCGTCCTCGCGCAGATCGGGCGGACCGCGCTCACCACGGCCATCCCGGTCCTCGCGTTCCAGGGCGGCTTCGACACCGCGCAGATCGGGGCGCTCTTCGCCGCCCTCGGGGTCACGATGCTCGTGCTCGCGACGGCGACCGCGATCGTCGGCGTCATCGGCGTCGCGCGGAAGGACCGCGCCCGGCTGCTCTCGGCCGTCGCGCTCGGCGTCGGCGCCAGCGTCGCGATCGTCGAGCTGGGCGCGCTCGTCGTCCCGCCCCTGGTCGGCCTCTCGCTCCAGTACTGACGAGGCCCGCCGGAGCGGATCCCTCCGCCCGCCCTCGCAGCATCCGCACGGCGCCGCGTCAGTTACCCGCGCTCCGCTGCGCCGCGACGGCCCTGCCGGCTCCCCGGCGATGCGCCAGGATGGGGGCATGACGACACGCGTGGACGGCCTCTTCGTCTACCCGGTCAAGGGCCTGACCCCGCAGCCGCTCCCCCGCGTCGAGCTCACCGCCGGCCGCGGCGTCCCCTTCGACCGCACGATCGCCCTCGCCCGCCCCGGCGGCGCGTACCGGCCCGGCATGCGGCACGGCATCTCCAAGCGCGAGTACTTCGTCCTCGTCGCCGAGGCCCGCCTCGCCGGCCTGACCACGCACCTCGACCCCGACAGCGGAGTGCTCACCGTCGACGTCCGCGGCCACCGGGTCCTCTCCGCCGACCTCGGCGCGGAGGACGGCCGGGCCGCACTGCGCTCCTTCGCCGCCCGCGTGCTCGACCTGCCGCCCGGCGTCGAGCCCGTGATCGCCCAGGACGCGGGGCGCCGCTACACCGACACGGCCCACAACTCCGACATCGAGATGGAGTACGTCTCGCTGATCAACCTGGCGAGCGTCCGCGACCTCGCCGAGCGCACCGGCCGGAGCGTCGATCCGCTGCGGTTCCGCGGGAACATCCACCTCGAGGGGCTGCCCGCGTGGAGCGAGCTCGAGCTGCTCGGCCGCGAGCTCACCGCGGGCGGGCTGCGGCTGCGGATCACGAAGGCCACCGAGCGGTGCGCCGCGACCGAGGTCGAGCCGGGCACCGGTCGGCGCGACCTGCCCGTCCCCCGCCTGCTGCACGAGACCTACGGCCACGAGCTCCTCGGCGTCTACGCGGAGGTCCTCGACGGCGGCACGCTCGGCGTGGGCGACGAGCTGGTGCTCCGTGGCTGAGCTGCGGCTCGTGGTGGCCGAGCGCGAGGCGCTCACCCCGGCCGTCACCCGCTTCGTGCTGCGGAGCGAGGACGGCGCCCCGCTGCCCGGCTACTCCGCCGGCGCGCACCTCACGCTCACGACCCCCTCCAGCGAGCGCCGCAGCTACAGCCTGGTCGAGCCGGGATCCGCGGAGCCGTCGCACTACGCGATCGCGGTGCGCCGCGAGCCCGGGGGTCGGGGCGGATCGCGGAGCCTCCACGACGACGTCCGCGTCGGCGACGTCCTCTCCTCCGCGCCGCCCGCGAACACCTTCGCCCTCCGGCCCGCCGCCCGCTACCTCCTGATCGCCGGCGGGATCGGCGTCACCCCGATCCGCGCCATGGCCGCCGAGCTCCGGGCGCAGGGCTCGGCCGTGCAGGTCGTCTACCTCAGCCGCACCCCCGAGGACACCGCGTGGCTCGACGAGTTCTCCGCCGACGGCTCCCTCGTGCACCACAGTGCGATCCACGGCCGGCTCGACCTCTGGCCGCTCGTCGCCGAGCCCGACGACGACGCCCGGATCTACTGCTGCGGTCCGTCCGCGCTGATCGACGAGGTCCTCGCCCTCACGATGCACTGGCGCCCGAGCCGGATCCACGTCGAGGACTTCGCGGGCGTCGACGCCGTCGGCGACCGGGCCGTCCCCTTCGCCGCCGTCTGGGAGCCGACCGGAGCCGTCGTGGAGGTCCCGGCCGACCGCTCGCTCCTCACCGCGCTCCGCTCCTCCGGGATCGACGTCGACTCCTCCTGCGAGTCGGGCACCTGCGGCACCTGCCGCCTGCGCCTCGTCGGCGGGACGGCGGAGCACCGCGACCTGGTGCTGACCCCCGAGGAGCAGGACCGCTGGATCATGCCGTGCGTCTCGCGCTCCGCCGGCGGCGAGCTGGTCGTCGCCCCGGAATGACGGAGCGACGGGGCCGGGCCCCACGCACGCCGGCCGACACGCGTCGGCCGTCGTGTGACGCCGCGTGACGGGCGCCCGGCGCCCGGTCCCCCGCATGCCTAGGCTCCCGGACGGGGGACCACGACCGTCACGACCGAAGGACTTCCGATGACCAGCACCTCCGTCCGCACCCAGCTCGACGAGTTCACCGTCGGCTTCGACGAGACGGTCGGCCCCGAGCTCGCCGCCGTCTTCTCCGGCGAGCGCGACGACCTCGTCGCCGCCGGCGCCCCGAGCGGAGCCGTCACCGCCGGCGACGCGCTCCCCGCCGCCTCCGTCGTGACCGTCGACGGCGACACCGTCGACCTCGCGGACGTCCTCGGCGCGGGCCCGGCCGTCCTCGTCTTCTACCGCGGAGCCTGGTGCCCGTACTGCAACATCACGCTCAAGCACTACAACGAGACCCTCGCCCCCGAGCTCGCGTCGCGCGGAGTCGCCCTCGTCGCGATCAGCCCGCAGACCCCCGACGGGTCGCGCGCGGCGGTCGCGAACGGCGACCTGGGCTTCACCGTCGTCTCCGACCCCGGCAACACGCTCGCGAGCGCTCTCGGCATCGTCACCGCCCCCAGCGGCGACGCGCAGGAGGCGCACACCGCGCTCGGCTTCGCCGTGAAGGACAGCAACGCCGACGACACCCCGGCCGTCCCGTACCCGACCGTCCTGGTCGTCGACGCCGACCGGATCGTCCGCACGGCGGACGTGCACGTCGATTACACGACGCGCACGGAGACCGAGGAGATCCTCGCCGCCGTCGACGCGCTCTGACACCTCCGCTCGCACCCTGAGCACGCGCGGCGGTCGAGCGCACCCCCTCGCCCGCCGCGCCGCCGCTCCCTAGGCTCGACCCGTGACAGCGGAGACGGACGTGCTCGTGGTCGGCGGCGGTCCGGTCGGACTCCTGCTCGGCGCGCTCCTGGCGCGGGCCGGAGTGGACGTGCAGGTGTGGGAGCGGCGCTCCTCGGTGCCGCGCGGCTCGCGGGCGATCGGCATCCATCCGCCGTCGCTCGACGCGTTCGCCGCAGTCGGCGCCGATGCTCCCGTGCTGGCCGAGGCCACCCGGGTCCGCGAGGGCGTCGCGCGCAGCCGGGGCCGCACCCTCGGCACGCTCTCGTTCGCGCGCGCCTCCGCGACGCACCCCTACGTCGTCACCCTCGACCAGCACCGCACCGAGGCGATCCTCCGCGAGCGCCTCGAGGCGGCGGCCCCGGACGCGCTGCGCCCCGGGGTCGCGCTGACCGGCCTGCTCCGTCGCGGCTCCACCGTCGAGGTGACCGGCACCGGACCGGGCGGCGAGCCGGTCTCCGTCCGCGCCGCCTTCGTCGTGGGAGCCGACGGCGCACGCAGCACCGTCCGCGATCTGCTCGGGATCCGCACCACCGGCCGCGACTACCCGGACCGCTACGTGATGGGCGACTTCGCCGACCCCGAGCCCGGCGGTCTCACCGGCACCGCGCTGGTCGACGTCGGCCCGGCCGGAGTGGTGGAGTCCTTCCCCCTGCCGGGCGGTCGGCGCCGGTACGTCGCCCTGAGCGGCCCCGACCGCTCCCTCGGCGCCCCCGCCTGGCGGCCCGAGGAGGCCCCCGACCAGGAGGCCGCGCGCGCCCTGGCCGCCGCTGTCCGCGACCGGACGGGCGCCGACGCCGACCCGGAGACCTGCACGATGCTCAGCGGCTTCCAGGTGCGGCGCCGCGAGGCCGAGCGGATGGGCGTCGGCCGCGTCGTGCTCATCGGCGACGCCGCGCACGAGATCAGTCCGATCGGAGGGCAGGGCATGAACCTCGGCTGGCTCGACGCCGCCGAGCTCGCCCCGCTCCTGGCCGGTGCCGTGCGCCGCGGCGAGGCCGGCCCCTGGCCCGGCTTCGCCCGGCGGCGCACCACCGCGGCCCGGCGCGCGGGGCGGCAGGCGGAGGCGAACATGGCCCTCGGACGCCCGCTCGGCTCGCTCGCGCACCGCGGCCGCGAGGCGTTCCTCCGCACCGCCCTCGCCCTGCCGACCTCGGACCTGCTCGCCCGCGTCTACGCGATGCGCTGGTCCTGAGGGCGGCCGGTCAGCCGATGAGCCGCGCGCCCGCCAGCCCGAGCTCGACCACCAGCACGAGCGAGGCCGCGATCACCAGCCGGAACAGGGTGCGCGTGGGCGGGCCGGTCAGCACCAGGCGGATGCCCGCCGCGGCGAGCACGACCACCGCGAGGGTCCCGATCACCGCGAGCACCACACCCGTCCCGCGCACCGGCTGGTCGCCGACGAGCTGTCCGACGAGCACGAGCAGCGCGGCCACCACCAGCGACCCGAAGGCGACGACTCCGGAGAGCCGCAGGCCGAGGCGGTGCGGGAAGCCGCGGACCCCGGTGGCCTCGTCGTCGACCAGGTCGGGGAGCACGTTCGTGCAGTGGATCGCGACGCCGAACACGGCGCCGGTCGCGATCGCCCACCAGGCGGGGACCCGGCCGTCGCCCGCCGGCACCGCCACCACCGGCAGCAGCCCGAAGGCGACCACGAAGGGAACGACGGACCAGACCGTGCGCTTGAGCCCCGCGTCGTAGGCCCAGCCCGCGGCGACCAGCACCAGGTGCGCGACCGCGGCGACCGGTCCGAGCAGCAGCGAGAGCACCACGGCGGCCGCGGCCGTCCCCAGTGCGGCGGTGCGGACGGCGCCCACGCCGATCAGCCCCTGCGCGACCGGCTTGTCGGTGCGCCCCACCGCGCGGTCGCGGTCGGCGTCGATCCAGTCGTTCGCGAGCCCGATCGAGAGCTGCCCGAGCAGCACGGCGAGCGCCACCAGCACGACCTGCCCGAGCGGATGCCCGGACGCCGCCGCGATCACGGTCGCCAGCACGGTGACCGTCACGGTCGGCCCGGGGTGCGACGAGGCCAGCAGGAGTCGCACCCGGGACGTCATCCCGCCAGCCTACGGTCGCGGCGGCACAGCGGGGCGCCGGTCGCGCTCCCCGCCCCGGAGCGGGATCCAGCGTGGTTCGAGCGCGGCGCCCTCATCAGCCCGCGACGGGAATGGCCCGGGATGGGGCAGGGTTGCACCACCCGGCATCCCGACTCAGGAAGAAGGCCTCGTGGACCTCGTGCACTGGCTGTTCGACGCGCAGATCGTCATCGGCGAGCAGACCGTCCTCTGGCGGGAGGTCATCGGCAACGTCTTCGGGCTCCTCAGCGCCCTCGGCGGGATGCGGAGGAAGGTCTGGGCCTGGCCCGTCGGCCTCATCGGCAACGTGCTGCTGTTCACGGTCTTCATGGGCGCCCTGTTCGGCACTCCGAACCCCGTCAACCTGCTCGGCCAGGCCGGGCGGCAGGTGATGTTCATCCTGGTCAGCGTCTACGGCTGGTACCGGTGGACCCACCGCCCCGACGACTCGACCACCTTGATCGAGCCGCGCTGGGCGTCGTGGCGCACCCGCGGCCTGCTGGTGCTCGGGATGGTCGGCGGCACCGCAGTGCTGACCCCCGTGTTCCGCGCGCTCGGCTCCTACGAGCCGGTCTGGAGCGACGCGTGGATCTTCGTCGGCTCCGTCCTCGCCACCTACGGCATGGCGAAGGGCTGGACCGAGTTCTGGCTCATCTGGGTGGCCGTCGACCTGGTCGGCGTGCCGCTGCTGTTCTCGGCCGGCTACTACGCGTCGGGGCTGATGTACGTCTTCTACGGCGCGTTCACCCTGGTCGGATTCTTCGTCTGGATGCGGCAGGGCACCCGTCCGTCCGCCGCTCCGATCACGGTCGGCTAGCTCTAGCAGCCTGCCGCCGCCGGCGGAAGTGGCCGTGCGGGAGGCGCTGTCGGTGGTCCACTGGGAGCGGAGGCGCCCGCCTCCCCCACCCGGAACGGACGCCATGCTCTCCCTCGTCTACTCCAGCCGCACCTCCGCCGGCTTCACGGACGCCGACCTCCCCGCGCTGCTCGCCCAGTGCCGCGCGAACAACGAGCGCCTCGGCCTGACCGGCATGCTCCTGCACCGCGACGGCCGATTCCTCCAGGTGCTCGAGGGGCCGGACGCGGTCCTGCGCGAGCGGATGGCCGTCATCGCCGCCGACGAGCGCCACGCGCAGCTGCGCACCCTCCTCGAGGAGCCGATCCGGGAGCGGCTGTTCCCGGAGTGGTCGATGGCGTTCGAGTCCGCCGCCGACGCCGACGCCGCCGGGCTCCGCACCTCCTTCGACGACCTCGACGACGCCGAGGCCGAGAGCCCGACGCTCCCGGCCCTGCGCGAGCTCATCCGCTTCTTCCGCGAGCGGAGCTAGGCGGAACTGGGCGGAGCTGGGCGGAGCGATACGGGACGCCGCGATCGCGGCCGGTCCGCCGCCGGAACCCGACGCCCGTCAGTCCTCCGCCGAGGGAGGAGCGAGCCGGTCGAGCCGCGCCAGGAGCGGGGCGAAGCCGTCGCCGAGCAGGGCGCTCAGCGGCTCGCCGAACCAGAACCGCCAGACGGCGTCGAGCTCCTCGCCGGTGATCCGTCCTCGGCGCAGGAGGATGCTCGCGATCGGGGCCGCCTCAGACGCGTACTCGTCGCGGGGAGCGCCGTCCTCGCGACCCGGCTCGAGTCCGTACGGATCGACCCCGTCGAGCTCCCGCAGGACGGCCGCCACCATCGCGTCACGGCGTTCCGCGGTCGCGCCGTCCTGATTCGTCGGTGCTCGGCGCTCCATCGCGAGAAGGTACCCAGCCCACTCCTCGTCGTCCATTCGTCGTCTCCGATCTCTCCGGATGCCGCGCCTTCTCGAGGCCTTTCTCTTCTTTCGGCGCCGGCTTGTCGAGGCACGGGGGAACCGCCTCTCCGACGGCTTGTCATCCCCCCGCGAGAAAGGCGCGGACGCCTTCCCGCGTCAGCCCCGAGGCGACGGCGAGCCGGTGCTCTCCGGCCCCGAGTCGGGCGGCTCCGCGGAGGGCCGCGGCCCTTTCTCCGCCCTCGCCGGAAGTCCCGCTCCGGAATGCCGCGAATTCCGCGGACACCTTATCGAGAGCGTCGGCGACATCGCCGGACACGCTCTCCGGCGGCTCGCCGAGATCGATGCGCCAGCCTCTCCCGGACTTCTCGTCGCTGTCGTTCACACGCGGGAAAGTACCCCGGACCGCAGGGTGGCGCCTGTGATCGCCCGACGCCGTCGCGCCCCAGGGATCCGTCGTCGACGTCCGAGCGCACACGCCTCCCGGTCCGGAGAGGACGGCCTTCGAGGACTGTCCCGCGGACCTCGTCGCCGTGCTCCGCTCCGATGCGGCCTTCGCCTCGGCCGAGGTCTTCGACGGCTGACCCGACCGCGTCGACCACCCGCTGCGACGACCGCGGGGCGGAGGCGCGGATCGCGTCGTTCCGGCGCGCCCGCACCAGCGGTGCCGGAACGTCCGGCCGATCCGGGAGCGGCACGCGTCCGCGCCGTCGAGGTTCCGTCAGTGTGCAGGGCCCCGCGCCGAGGGACGTAAAGTGTGCTCACACGCGCCCGCGGACGGGCGAGCCGCCCGTGAGGGCGCCCCGGTCCTGCGTCGGAGGCGCCGATCACAGAGAGCCGCGGTGCCCGATGCCGGAAGACAAGCCCGCGTCGCGGGCGCCGAGCATCTACGACGTCGCCCGCGCGGCCGGCGTCTCGCACCAGACCGTCTCCCGGGTCCTGAACGACCACCCGAGCCTCCGCGCCGAGACGAAGAAGCGCGTGCTCGAGGTCATGGCCGAGCTCGACTACCGCCCCAACCTCGCCGCGCGGGCACTGGTCACCAGCCGCACCCGCACCGTCGGCGTGCTGTCCTCGCAGAGCCTGCAGTACGGTCCGGCCTCCAGCATCCAGGCCATCGAGGTGGCGGCGCGCGACGCGGGCTACCTCGTCGTCACAGCCAACGTCGACGGCACCGACGGCGCGTCGATCCAGGCCGGGATCCGGCATCTGCTCAACCAGGCGGTCGAGGGCCTCGTGGTCGTCGCCCCGCAGATCCGCGTCTTCGACATCCTGTCCGGAGTCGCGCTGCGCATCCCGCACGTGACGCTGCAGACGAGCGAGGACGACCGCGACGACGCGCTCTACGTCGACCAGATGGCCGGCGCCCGCATCGCCACCGGGCACCTGATCGACCTCGGGCACACCGAGATCGTGCACCTCGCCGGCCCGCAGGACTGGATCGAGGCCGAGGCGCGGATGCGCGGCTACCTCACCGAGCTCGACCACCGCTCGATCCCGCTGCGCCCGCCTCTGCTCGGCGACTGGAGCGCCGAGCGCGGCCACCGCGTGGGCCTCGAGCTCTCGCGCTTCCTCGACTTCACCGCGGTGTTCGCGGGGAACGACCAGATGGCGCTCGGACTGATGAGCGCGTTCCACGAGCGCGGGGTCCGCGTGCCGGAGGACGTCAGCGTCATCGGCTTCGACGACATCCCCGAGGCGGCGTTCTACTGGCCGCCGCTGACCAGCGTCCGCCAGGACTTCGTGGAGCTCGGACGCCGGTGCGTGGCCGCGCTGCTCAGCCTGATCGAGGGCGACCGGCCGGAGAAGGCGGCGCCGATCGCTCCGCAGCTGGTCGTCCGCGGATCCACGGCCGTCCCCCGGAGCGCGAGCGTCACCGCCTCGCGCTGACCGGCGGCCGCGACGCCCTCGCGCCGCGACCGCCCGGGATCACTCGCCGTGAGCGGCGATCGACACGTCGTTCCAGCGCTTCCAGGTCTCGAGGCGCGACTCGTAGTCCGCCGTCGCGATGCCCAGCGGCGCGCGCCCGAAGAAGATCCGCAGCGGCGGCTCGTCCGCGTCCACGACCGCGAGGATCCCGAGGCGCGAGGCCCGCGGGTCGCCCTGCTGAGCGGCGGAGGGGCGTCGGCTCGCTGCCTCCCGGACCTCGTCGTACGCGGCGATCGGCTCGCTGCGCGACGCGGAGGGACCGGACCAGTCGGTCGAGTACCCGCCGGGCTCGACGAGGGTCACGTGGATCCCGAAGCCGGCGACCTCGGCGGCCAGCGACTGGGTGAAGCCCTCGAGCGCCCACTTCGACGCGTGGTACGCGCCGATCGAGGGGAACGCGCTGATGCCGCCGATGCTCGACACCTGGACGATGTGGCCCGAGCCCTGCTCGCGGAGGATCGGCAGCGCGGCCTGGGTGACCCAGAGGGCGCCGAAGACGTTGGTCTCGAGCTGCGCGCGGACCTCCTCCTCGGTGAGCTCCTCGATCATGCCGAAGTGCCCGTAGCCGGCGTTGTTGATCACGACGTCCAGCCGGCCGAACCGCTCGGCCGCGGCCTGCACAGCGGCGAAGCCGGCCGCGCGGTCGGTCACGTCGAGGGTCAGCGGGAGGAACGTGTCCGGATACTCCTCGACGAGGGCGTCGAGGGTCTCGATCCGGCGGGCGGTGCCGGCGACCGAGTCGCCGCGCTCGAGCGCCGCCTCGGCCCACTCGCGGCCGAAGCCCTTCGAGGCGCCGGTGATGAACCAGGTCTTCGTCATGGTGTGCGTCCTTTCGACAGTGCTGGACGCAACGCCGACAGCTCCGGCTCCCTTCCGGGGCCGGGGACCCTTGACAGCACCGCTCCGAGAGCGGACGACGCGCCGCGGGTGTCCCGTTACCGAGTCGAGACGTGCGCGTTGACACGAACGGCGCCGTCGGGTCTAGCATGACGCAATGTGATCGCTCACATGGCATCACATCTCCGCCCCGATCCCGAGGGCGGCCCTGCATCCACTGCATTCAATGACGAAGGAATCACAGTGACCACAATGAAGCGCGCTCTCATCGCCGGCATCGCCGGCGGAGCGATGATCCTCTCCCTCGCCGCCTGCTCCTCCGGAACCGGTGGCGGCTCGGGCTCGGGATCCGGCGACGGCGGCCTCGTCGGCGTCGCGATGCCGACCAAGTCGTCCGAGCGCTGGATCGCTGACGGCAACAACGTCAAGTCGCAGCTCGAGGAGGCCGGCTACCAGGTCGACCTTCAGTACGCCGAGGACGACATCCCCACCCAGGTCTCGCAGCTCGAGAACATGATCACCAAGGGCGCCAAGGCCCTGATCGTCGCCTCGATCGACGGCACCACCCTCACGAGCGTGCTCGAGGAGGCCAAGGCCAACGACATCCCCGTCATCGCCTACGACCGCCTCATCCGCGACTCCGAGAACGTGGACTACTACGCCACGTTCGACAACTACAAGGTGGGCGTCCAGCAGGCCACCTCGCTCCTCGCGGGCCTCGGTCTCACCGACCTCACCGGCGCGAAGGCCGCCGACGCCCCCGCCGGCCCGTTCAACGTCGAGCTGTTCGCCGGCAGCCCCGACGACAACAACGCCACGTTCTTCTTCAACGGCGCGATGGACACCCTCCAGCCGTACATCGACGACAAGACGCTCGTCGTGAAGTCCGGCGAGACCGACTTCAACACCGTGGCCACGCTCCGCTGGGACGGCGAGGTCGCCCAGAGCCGCATGGAGGACATCCTCACCAAGACGTACTCCGACGGCTCCAAGGTCCAGGGCGTCCTCTCGCCCTACGACGGCCTCAGCCGCGGCATCATCTCGGCCCTGACCGACGCCGGCTACACCGTCGGCTCCGACTTCCCGATCATCACCGGTCAGGACGCCGAGCTCGACTCCGTCAAGGCGATCATCGCCGGCGAGCAGTACGCGACCATCTACAAGGACACCCGCGAACTCGCCAAGGAGGCCGTGAAGATGGCCCAGGCCGTGCTCGAGGGCACCGAGCCCGAGGTCAACGACACCGACACCTACGACAACGGCAAGAAGGTCGTCCCGTCCTTCCTGCTCGAGCCGGTCATCGTCACCAAGGACCAGATCCAGTCCGTCCTCGTCGACGGCGGCTACTACACCGACGCGGAAGTGAACGGCTAGTCCTCTCTCCTCACCCGAGAAGGAACACCCCGGGAGGGCGCCCACCGGGCGCCCTCCCCCACTACGAAGGAAGGGAGGCGGCGTGACCTCGAACATCCTCGAGATGCGCGGCATCACCAAGACGTTCCCGGGCGTGAAGGCGCTCCAGGACGTCACGCTCAACGCACAGCGCGGCGAAGTCCACGCGATCTGCGGGGAGAACGGCGCCGGCAAGTCGACGCTGATGAAGGTCCTGTCGGGCGTCTACCCCCACGGCACCTACGAGGGCGACATCGTCTTCGAGGACGAGGTGATGCAGTTCTCCAGCATCCGCGACTCGGAGGCGAAGGGCATCGTCATCATCCACCAGGAGCTGGCCCTCAGCCCCTACCTCTCCATCGCGGAGAACATCTTCCTCGGCAACGAGGTGCGCGGCTTCGGCGGCCTGATCGACTGGAACAAGACCAACCAGGAGGCGGCGGCGCTGCTGGCCCGCGTGGGTCTGCGCGAGAACCCGACCACCAAGATCATGGAGATCGGAGTCGGCAAGCAGCAGCTCGTCGAGATCGCGAAGGCGCTCTCCAAGCGGGTCAAGCTGCTCATCCTCGACGAGCCCACCGCGGCCCTGAACGACGAGGACTCGGACCACCTGCTCGACCTGATCCTGCACCTCAAGGAGCAGGGCATCACGTCGATCATCATCAGCCACAAGCTGAACGAGATCAAGAAGATCGCGGACACCGTCACGGTCATCCGAGACGGCAAGACCATCGAGACGATCGCGCACGACGACGTCACCGAGGACCGCATCATCAAGGACATGGTCGGCCGCGACCTCGACCACCGCTACCCGGACCACACGCCGCACATCGGCGAGGAGATCCTGCGCGTGGTCGACTGGACGGCCCACCACCCCCAGGACCCGACCCGCGTCATGGTGGACAAGGTCAACCTGACGGTGCACCGCGGCGAGATCGTCGGCATCGCCGGGCTCATGGGCGCCGGGCGCACCGAGTTCGCGATGAGCCTCTTCGGCCGCTCCTACGGCAGCCGCATCTCCGGCCAGGTCTTCAAGGCCGGCAAGGAGATCAAGATCCGCAACGTCTCGGAGGCGATCGCCCACGGGCTCGCCTACGCGACCGAGGACCGCAAGCACTACGGCCTCAACCTCATCGACGACATCAAGCGGAACATCTCGCTCGCGTCGCTCGACAAGGTCGCCCGCGGCGGACTCGTCGACGACAACCGCGAGTTCGAGGTCGCCAACGAGTACCGCGGCAGCATGAACATCAAGTCGCCGACCGTGCTCGCCAAGACCGGGAAGCTCTCCGGCGGCAACCAGCAGAAGGTCGTCCTGTCGAAGTGGATCTACTCCGACCCGGACGTCCTCATCCTCGACGAGCCCACCCGCGGCATCGACGTGGGTGCGAAGTACGAGATCTACACCATCATCAACCGGCTCGCGGCGCAGGGTAAGGGGATCATCGTCATCTCCTCCGAGCTGCCGGAGCTGCTCGGCATCTGCGACCGCGTCTACGCGCTGTCGGAGGGCCGGATCACGGGCGAGCTGCCCATCGCCGAGGCGACCCCCGAGGCGGTCCTCACCCTCATGACCCAGGAGAAGCAACGATGACCGATCTGCAGAACGAACCGTCCACCGCGGCCGGTGCGCAGGTGAAGCCCACCGAGAACGCCTTCACGAAGCGCCTCAGCCACGTGCTGGGCGACCTCGGCAAGAACGGCATCTTCATCGCCCTCATCGTGGTGGTGCTGCTGTTCGAGGTGATGACCGGCGGCATCCTCCTCCGCCCCCAGAACATCTCGAACCTGATCGTCCAGAACGGCTACATCCTGATCCTCGCCATCGGCATGGTGATGGTCATCGTGGCCGGGCACATCGACCTCTCGGTCGGCTCGGTCGCGGCGTTCGTCGGAGCGATCTCGGGCGTCTTCGCGGTCAACATGGGTCTCCCGTGGTGGCTGTCGATCGTCCTCTCCCTCCTCATCGGCGCCCTGGTCGGAGCGTGGCAGGGCTTCTGGATCGCGTACGTCGGGATCCCGGCGTTCATCGTGACCCTGGCGGGCATGCTGATCTTCCGCGGCCTGGCGCTCGTCGTCCTCGGCAACGCGAACATCGGCTCCTTCCCGACCGAGTACCGCGCGCTGGGCAACGGCTTCCTCACCGACCTGTTCGGCGAGACCGACCTCGACCCGCTGTCGCTCGTCATCGGCGCGCTCGCGATCGTCGCCTTCGCCGTGCAGTCCGTGCGCACTCGCCGCGGCCGCCAGAAGTACGCGCAGAGCGTCGAGCCGGGCGCCTGGTTCGTCACCAAGCTCGTCCTCGTCTCCGTCGTGATCGCGGCCTTCTCCTTCGCGCTGGCCACCTTCAAGGGCATCCCGGTCACCCTGATCGTGCTCGCCGTGCTCGTCCTGATCTACGGCGTGGTCATGAACCGCTCCGTCTTCGGCCGTCACGTCTACGCGATCGGCGGCAACCTGCACGCCGCGGAGCTGTCCGGCATCAAGACCCGCAACGTCACCTTCTGGCTGTTCGTCAACATGGGCGTCCTCGCGGCGCTGGCCGGCCTCGTCTTCACCGCGCGACTCAACCTCGCCGGCCCGAAGGCGGGCGACGGCTTCGAGCTCGAGGCCATCTCGGCCGCCTTCATCGGCGGCGCGGCGGTCCAGGGCGGCGTCGGCACCATCGGCGGCGCGATCATCGGTGGTCTCATCATCGGCGTCCTGAACAACGGCATGTCGATCATGGGCATCGGCATCGAGTGGCAGCAGGCGGTCAAGGGCCTCGTGCTCCTGCTCGCGGTCGCCTTCGACGTCTACAACAAGCGCCGCTCGGGCGGACGCTAGGCCCTGCGGTCGTGCCCGACTGGTCGCGGTTCCTGCCGCTGAGCACCGGGCCCTCGGTCGACGAGACGGGCGTCAGCAACGACTGGCGCCCCCTCGTCGCCGAGAGGCTCGACCGCCTCGCCGTCCTGGCCGCCTCCCCCTCCACCACGGAGGGCGAGGCGGCCAGTGCCGTCTCCCGGGACGCCCTGCTCGGAGAGCTCGTCGTGCGGCTCTCGAGCAGCACCGGCCAGCGCCTCGCGACGCGGATGGGCGCCCGCGAGGCCTCCTCCCCTCCCCCTGCCGCCGAGATCGCCCCGGCCCTGGCCGCTCTCGCCTCCGCTCGCCGCGCCGGCGCTGGTCCCCGCTCGGTCGCCGAGCTGGTCGAGGTCGTCCGCGTCGAGCTCGCCCTCTCCCCCGAGCCGCTCGCCCTCTCCTCCCGCATCACCGGCGGGGTGGCCCTGGACCGCCTGCAGCGCGCGCCGCTCGCGATCCGCGCCGCCGTCCGCGGTCGCACCCTCGCTCCGACCGACGCGGAGTGGGAGCTCGGCTCCGGCCCCGCCCTGCGCGTGCCGGCCGACGCGATCCTCCGCTTCCTGCTCGGCCTCGGGCCCTTCCCCGCCGAGCCGACCGCCTAGGCGGCGCCGCCTCCTGCCCCCGGGCGGAGGCGGCGCCGCGCCGGTCGTAGCATCGGAGGATGACGCGCTCACTGCCGAGAAGCACCCCGTCCGCCCGCTCCGTCGACGCCGAGGGAGTGCTGGCCTTCGTCGAAGGGGTCGAGGCCGCTCCCGGCGTCGAGCTGCACGGCCTGATGGTCGTGCAGGGCGGCGACGTGGTCGCCGAGGGCTGGTGGGCGCCGTACTCGGCCGAGCGGCCGCACCTCTTCTACTCGCTGAGCAAGAGCTTCACCGCGACCGCCGTCGGCCTCGCGGTCGCCGAGGGCCTGGTCGACCTGGACGCCACCGTCCTCTCGTACTTCCCCGAGCTCGACGACGAGATCACCGACCCGCGCTCGCGTGCGGTCCGCGTCCGCCACGTCCTCGCGATGGCGAGCGGCCACTCCGCCGAGACGATCGACCGTGCCGAGGAGACGGACCCGGCCGACCTGGTGCGCGGCTTCCTCCTCCTCCCGCCGGAGCAGGAGCCGGGCAGCGTCTTCGCCTACAACCAGCCCTGCACCTTCGCCGCCGCCGCGATCGTGCAGCGCGTGAGCGGGCAGTCGCTGACCGACTACCTGCGCCCGCGCCTGCTCGATCCGCTCGGCATCGGCGAGGTCGCCTGGCATCGCGACGACTCGGGGCGCGAGCTCGGCTACAGCGGGCTGCACGCCACCACCGAGGCGGCAGCTGCGCTCGGACTGCTGTACCTGCAGGAGGGGCGCTGGGGCGACCGGCGGATCCTCTCGCCGGAGTGGGTCGCCGAGGCGTCCCGCGCGCACGTCCCGACCCACGAGGACGGCGGACCGGACTGGCAGCAGGGCTACGGCTTCCAGTTCTGGCGGTCGCTGCACGGCTACCGCGCGGACGGCGCGTACGGGCAGTTCAGCCTGATCGTGCCCGAGCACGAGCTCGTGATCGCGCTGACCGGCCAGACCTCGGACACGCAGACGCTGCTCGCGCTCGCCTGGGAGCACCTGCTCCCCGCCGTCGGCCGAGGGTCCACGGCGGAGGCCGACGCCCGACTGGCCGACCGGCTGTCGGAGCTCGCCCTGCCCGCGCTCGAGGGCGCCTCCCCCGCGACCGGGAGCTACACGCCGGTCGGATCGTGGCCCGACGCCGTCGAGGTGACGGCCGACGAGGGCGGCTGGACGCTCGCGCTGACCGAGGGCGACGAGCGCTTCACGGTGACGCCCGGCGCGGGAGCCTGGACCGTCGACGGGCCGTTCGCGGCGAGCGCCGGACCCTCGGGCGACGGAGTCCTGGTCGACGTCGTGTTCCTCGAGACCCCGCACCGCCTGCACGTCGAGCTCGGTCCCGACCGCACCGCCCGCGTCCGCTGGGAGACGGAGCCGCTGCACGACGGCCCGCTCGCCGGGCTGCGCGCCCCGCGCTGACGGCAGGGCCCGCTCCGCTCATCCGTCGCGAGCGGCCCGTCCGCCCGCTCCGCTCATCCGTCGCGAGCGGCCCGTCCGCCCGCTCCGCTCATCCGTCGCGAGCGGCCCGTCCGCCCCTCGGTGACGGGCCGTTCGCGACGGATCGAGAGGGGTCGCGCTCGGCCGTGCGGACCGCGCGCATCGGGCGGTGCACACCGGGGGTCGACGAGTCGAGGAGCGGAGTGGGCACGAGGGTCCTTCCTGGGGGGCGGCGCTCTGGCACAATCGTCGGAGCGCTGCTCCGGAACATTGCGGAGCACTGCTCCGGAACGTGGTGGAGCTCCGCTCGGAGACATTACGGAGCGCCGCTCCGAAAAGCAAGGAGAACCGATGAGCGACCGTGTGCCCCGCACGCCCGGCCGACCGCGGACGAGTCGCGACGCACTGCTCGCCGCCGCGGCGACGGTGTTCGTGGCCTCCGGCGTGGACGCGCCGGTCCGCGAGATCGCGGCGGAGGCCGGCGTCGGCATGGGGACGATCTACCGGCACTTCCCGACCCGCTCGGAGCTCGTGGTCGCCGTCTACCGCCACCAGGTCGAGGCCTGCGCGGAGGCGGGCCCACGGCTGCTCGCCGACAGCGCGACCCCGGAGGCCGCCCTCCGGGCCTGGGTCGCCCACTTCGTCGACCTCCTGGTGACCAAGCACGGCCTCGCCGGTGCGCTCCAGGGCGACAGTGCCGGATCCGACGCCCTGCACGCCTACTTCGTGGAGCGGCTCGTCCCCGTCTGCGGCGACCTGCTCGAGGCGGCACGACCCGCCCGGATCCCGGCGTCGAGCCTCAGCGGCTACATGCTCCTCAAGGGCATCGGCAACCTCTGCATCGGCGCCGCCCACGATCCGGACTACGACGCCGACACCCTCGTGCAGGCCCTCGTCACCGGAGCGCTACAGGCGGATCAGCCCTGATGGCCTCCACGGTCCGCTCGACCGCGTCCTCGACCGCCGCCCGGCGGCTCGCGTCGTCCTCGCGCTCGGACTCGTGGACGAAGACGGCTGCGCCGCGCCGGGCTCCGCAGTAGTCGATGATCCCGTGCTGGATCTGCGTCAGCAGCGCCTGCTCGTAGCCGTGCCGCTCGTAGGTCCCGGCGGAGTCCCCCGCGACGAGGACGAGGTGGACGGTCAGAGCGCCGAGCCTGCGCTGCGTGCCGTGGACGGGGTCGATGTCGAAGGCCCAGCCGGCGAGGAAGACGCGGTCGATCCAGCCCTTCAGCAGCGCGGGCATCGACCACCAGTAGACGGGGAAGACGAGCACGAGGTGGTCGACGCCGTCGAGCCGGCGCTGCTCGCGGAGGACGTCGTCGGGAACCGGGCCGACACCGCGGTAGCGGTCCCGGTCGGCCGCGCCGAACCGCGGGTCGAAGCCCTCGCTGTCGAGGTCGGCCGTCTCCACTCCGTCGGGGCCGAGCTCGTCCCGCAGCCGCCGGGCGAGGGCGGCGGTGAGGGAGTCGCGGTCGGGGTGCGCGGTGACGAGGAGGGTGCTCACCGCTCCAGTGAACCGCACCCGCCCTGCGGCACCCCTGGCAGGATGACCCGGTGACTCCGCACCGCTCCCCCCGCCGCCCCGACGTCGTCTCCGTCGAGCTCGTCGGCGGACCGGAGCCGCTCGAGCTCGCCCTGCACGAGCACGACCCCGAGTGGTCCGCCGTGTTCGAGGAGCACCGGCGGCGCATCCTCGAGGCCGTCCCGGGCGTGCGGGTCGAGCACATCGGCTCGACCTCCGTCCCGGGCCTGCCCGCGAAGCCGATCGTCGACGTGCTCGTCGTCGTGCCCGACGTCACGGCGGAGGAGGACCACGTCGCGCCGCTGCTCGCGGCCGGCTACGTCCTGCGCACCCGCGAGCCCGGGCACCGGCTCGTCCGCACGCCCGGACGGGACGCCCACGTCCACATCTACGAGGAGGGTCATCCCGCGATCGACGCGTACCTCCTCCTGCGCGACCGGCTGCGCACCGACCCGGCCGACCGCGAGCTCTACCGCAGCACGAAGGCGTCTCTCCTCCTCCGGCGCTGGGAGGACGGGAACGACTACGCCGAGGCGAAGTCCGCCGTGATCGCGGCCATCCTCGAGCGCGCGAGATCCTCGCAGCCCTGAGACCTCCCGCGCTTCGTCCAGAACAGCGCCAACTTCCTCGACCTGCGCACGCTGGGCGGCGACGACGTCGGAGCGGACTACCTGCCCTGGGCGGCGACCGCGGCGGACGCGGCGGACGGCTCCGTCGTGGGCGTGCCGACCGACGTGGGCGGCCTCAGCTTCGCCTACCGCGCGGACCTGTTCGAGCAGGCAGGCCTCCCCACCGATCCGGACGAGGTCGCCGCGCTCTGGAGCGACTGGGACGGCTTCCTCGCGACCGGCGAGAAGTACACGGCCGCGACCGGTGAGCCCTTCGTCGACAACGTGGAGACCAGCGTCTTCTACTCGACGATCAACCAGGTCACCGAGAAGTACTACTCCCCCGACGGCGAGCTCGTCTACGACACGAACCCGCAGGTGGAGGACGCCTTCGACATCGCCGTGAAGGCCCACGACGCGGGGATCAGCGCCGGCATCGCCGCCTTCTCCTCCGGCTGGGCGCCCGGCCGGGCGAACGGCTCGTTCGCCGTGACCGTCGCTCCGTCCTGGATCCTCCAGGGCATCAAGACCGACGCCCCCGACACCGCGGGGAACTGGCGCGTCACCTCGGTCCCCGGAGTCGGCGGCAACTGGGGAGGCAGCGTCATCGCCATCCCGGCGCGGGCCGAGCACCCGCAGGCCGCGTGGCAGTACATCCAGACGATGATGTCGGCGGAGGGCCAGGAGGACCACTTCGCCACCTCCGGCACGTTCCCCGCCGCCACCGCCGCCCTGCAGAGCGACAGTGTCCGCGCCTACACCGATCCGTTCTTCGGCGACTCGAGGATCGGCGAGGTGATCGCGAGCTCGGTCGAGGACTTCCCCTCGTTCGTGAACGGCCCCGACACCGGAGCGATCGGCGCCGCTCTCTCGGGGGCGCTGGTCGAGCTGGAGTCGGGCAACGTCTCCTCCGCCGACGCCTTCTCGAGCGGGCTCGACAGCGCTCGCCAGGCGGTCGGCGGCTAGGCCGCACCGCACGTCCGATCGCCCTCGAGCCCTCCGGCCCGGGGGCGGTCGCGGTTCGGGCGGCATCGGATGATCGACGGTTCGCGGAGCGCGCCCTCCAACCGGGCGGAGCGCTCGCGCCGGAAGGTCGAGCAGCGAGGACCGGGCCCGCGCAGCCGTCGGTATCCGGCGACCGAGTGGATTCGGATGTTGACGTCATCAGAGCCTCGTGGAAGCCTGATGTTTGCGTGAACATGCGCGAAGTCCCCGGTGCAAAGGAGCACAGCATGACGTCTCGACCACGAACGGCCGCCGCGGCGGTGGCCGCGCTGCTCGTCGCAGCGCTCCTGGGAACAGGAGCGCAGTCGGCCTCGGCCGCCGTGGCCACGGATCCCGACGACGGAGTGCCGCGCACCTCGACGCCCGTGACCTACACCGACTACCCGGCGGTCCAGGACCCGGGCAGCACCGCGGTCGGCTACTTCCAGCCCTACTGGTACGACACCGTCGGCCGCCACATCCAGGCGCACGGCGGCCAGATCGTCACCGTCGAGGAGGGCGGTCAGCAGGTCCAGTACTGGTACGGCGAGGACCGCACGAAGGGCTACTGGAACAGCCCCGGAGTCGCGGTCTACCGCTCCACCGACGGCCACAACTGGGAGAACAAGGGCACCGCGCTGCGCAGCGTCTCGGCTCCGGCCGACCTCGAGGCCCCCTACTTCGACGCGCTCTACGACACCGTCGACGACTCCGGAGCCCCTCGCGCCGACCGCATCGCGGAGCTCGACTACCACCTCGACACGACGCAGGCCTCGCCGAACACCGCCATCTTCGAGCGCCCCAAGGTCCTCTTCAACGAGAAGACCGGCAAGTGGGTCATGTGGTGGCACTCCGACGGCCGGACCACGCCGGGCGGCAGCACCTACGCGCGCTCGATGGCGGGAGTCGCCGTCTCGGACAGCCCGACCGGGCCCTTCACGCTCCAGGGCGTCTACCGCCTCTACAACCGCACGGACTACAAGGCCTGCACCACCTCCGCCGTTCCCGGGCAGGCGCGGGACATGACCGTCTTCCAGGACGAGGACGGCACCGCGTACATCTCCTACTCCTCCGAGGAGAACTACTCGCTCTACGTGGCGAAGCTGGACGCCGACTACACCAACGTCGAGCGGACCACCACGACCGACACCCTCGACGCGAACCAGTACTCGGCCGACGGGACGTACCCCTACGTCTTCGCCGACGGTGCGGCCGGAGCACCGGTGCGCGGCACCGACTTCCAGATCGTCAAGGAGTGCGGACACCTCGAGGCGCCCGCGATCTTCGCCAACGGCGGCAAGTACTACACGATCGCCTCCGGGGCGACCGGCTGGGCGCCGAACCCGCAGACCTACTACACCGCCGACTCGATCCTCGGCGCGTGGACCCGCGGAGTCGAGAAGGGCGACGCCGACGAGAACGTCGCCTACAACGCGATCCCGGAGGGCGGCGACGGCCTGCTCTCGATCGGCGACTCCCGCAAGACGACCTTCGGCTCGCAGTCGACGAACGTCCTCACGCTCGCTCCCGGGAAGTACGTCTACATGGGCGACCGGTGGAACGAGGGCAAGTCGGACTCGACCTACGTCTGGCTCCCGATGACGGTCGGTGAGAACGGCCGCCTCGAGATGCGGAACCCGGCTCAGGAGGACCCGGCGCGCTGGGGATCCGGCTGGAACCTCTCCTACTGGGACGACAAGGGGGTCGGCGAGGGCGTCTGGTCGGTCGTGGACGCCCGTCTGCCGAAGCAGGTCCGCCGCGGCGCCGACATCGCCGCCGCGCTCCCCTCGACGGTCTCGGTCGCGAGCAACGGCTCGACCCGCGACGTCGCCGTGACCTGGGCCGCCCCCGGCCCCGCCGAGCTCGGCACGGTGCAGGTGACGGGCACGCTCGCCGCCGACGCCGGGTTCTCCTCCGGCCGCCGCTTCACCCGCACGATCGAGGTGGCGGAGCCGGGCATCGCGAACCTCGCTCCCGGAGCGTCCGTCGCGGTCTCGAGCCGCACGGACCTCGCCGGCAAGCTCATCGACGGCGACGTCAAGGGCAAGGGCTGGGACGACTGGTCCTCGGCCGGCTACCCGCGCGACAGCCGCCTCTCCTTCTCCTGGGGCGCGGCGCAGAACCTCGACTCGGTGACGGTCAGCACCTACAAGGACGGTGCGACCGCCACCTGGCCGTCGAGGATCGAGGTCGAGTACCAGGTGAACGGCGCATGGACGACTTCCTCCGTCGCCACCACCCTCAGCCAGGCCGCGACCGGATCCGCCCCGACGGCGATCCTCGACCTGTCCTCCCTGCCCGACACCACGGGCCTCCGCCTGCACCTCACCAGCGCGGCGAACACGTGGCAGTCGGTCTCGGAGGTGCAGATCTGGGGCACCGCGCCGCCGACGAACGTCTGCCGCGTTCCCGGGGCCGCAGTCTCGGCGTCGTTCAGCCAGACGAAGTACGCGACCCTCCCCGCGAAGAACGCCTGCGACGGCAACGTGAGCACCCCCTGGTCGACCTGGACCGACGGCACCTTCGCCGGCAGCGCCGAGTTCACGCTGACGAACACCGAGGCGCACCGCGTCGCCGGGCTCACCTTCACCAACACCGAGGGCACCCTGGCGTCGGTGAGCGTGGCCTACCGCGCCGAGGACGGCACCTGGAAGCCGACCACCGCGCAGAACGTCGCTCCGGCGGCGAACGGCACGCTGACCACGATCCCGTTCGCGGCGGTCTCGGCCACCGGCCTGAAGCTGACCTTCTCCACGCCGGGCTCGTTCCTCAAGATCGGCGAGATCGTCGTCCCCGAGGCGGCCGCCCCGGCGCTGACGGTGCCGGTGACCGTGACGTCGCGCTGTGTGGCCGGGAAGGCGGTGCTGACTGTCCTCGCCAAGAACGGCGGCACCGCTCCGATCGACGTCGCGATGGCCTCGGCCTACGGCTCGAAGACGGTCACCGCGGTGGCCGGGGGCGCGAGCGGATCGGCCGCGTTCACCACCCGCCTGACGAGCATGCCGGGCGGCCAGGTGACGGTGACCGCCACGGCGGGCTCCGAGACCCTCGCGCAGACGGTGGCCTACCCGGCCCGCGTCTGCTGAGCGCACGGCGGCCGGTCGACCGGCCGTGACGGAGGAGGGGGTGCCCGCGGGCGCTCCCTCCTCTGCATGTGCGGCACATCATCCGAGGCGCAGGGCGAGTGCGGGCTCGAGGCGCGCGGCTCAGGGCTCCAGATGCCGAAGGACGTGCCGGGCCTGGGCGGGAGCGCCGTCACGTCGATCTCCGCGGGCGAGAAGGAACGGCCGCTCCCCCGCAGGCGCTCCCCGAGAAGGAGATCGGTCGCCTGATCGATCCGGCTCAGCGCCGCCTCGTCGAGGAGGTGGGCGCACGAGCATGGCCGAGCCCGCTGGCGCGCTCCGCGGCACTCCACCCGGAAGCGGGGGTGCAGAGCACTTCGCGCTCCTGGTAGTAATCACAGGCGGGCGCATCGCAAAGCCCGCAGAACTGGACCGTCCGTGACCCGCACCACCCGCGCTCTCGCCGCGTTCGTCCCGACGACGACCCTCGTGCTCTCCGTGGTGTTCGCCTCCGCCGCACTCGCGCCCGAGGCGATGACCGCCCCGGAAGCGGTGTCGACGCCGACCGCCGCCTCGCCCACGGAGGATGCGGCGCCGACTGCGGACCCCTCCGCTCCCGGTGCGGAATCCGGCGCCTCCGACCGCCGCTCCTCGAGCCCCTCCTCCGCGGACCCCGTCGACCCCGCGCAGCCGACGACCGGCTCCTCCCCCGCGGACCGGCCCGCCACAGACCCGCCCGCCGCGGACCGTCCCGCCGACTCCCCCTCCGCCACCCCGCCCGACGCCGCCGATCCCCTCACCGGCGAGGACCCGGTCCGCACGCCGCCCCTGCTCCACGACCTCGACGGAGTGGACGTCGACGTCGACATCACCCCTCCGGCGCAGCCCGGCTCCCTCTCGCTCTCCGTCGCCGCCGACGCCGTCGACCTCGCCGAGTCGGGCTCCACCGCCCTCCAGCGCCGGTTCACGGGCGGGCTCCCCACGGTCACCGTCACCGACTCGCGCGTCGGCGCGCAGAACGACTGGTACGTCCTCGCCTCGGCGAGCGCCCTCACCGGCGCGAGCGCCTCGATCGGAGCCGACCACCTCGGCTGGACCCCGCGCCTGATCACCGGCACCGGCGCCGTCGCGGGCGATCCGGTCGCCTCCTCCCTCGAGGGCGGCGCGGGCCTGCGCGACGCGCTGCTGCTCGGAGCCGCCGGCGGGGCCGGCACCTGGAGCGCCGACGCCGAGCTGCGGCTGCTGGCCGAGCCGGACGTCGAGGCCGGCTCCTACCGCTCGACGATCACGCTGTCGCTGTTCGCCTAGGCGCGGACCAGCGCAACGGCCGGGGACCGCGCCCCGCGGTCACTCCTGAGCGACCGCGACCGCCACGACGAGCGCGGAGTGGACCGTCGGCTCCGAGACGGCGAAGTAGCGGCTCGAGCCCTCGATCCAGGCCTCGGTCGCACCCTCCCTGGTGCGGAAGCGGACGGGCTCGTCGCTCGAGGTCCCACGCCCGTCGGCCTTCGCGACCGCCTGCGAGCGCAGATCGGCGAGCACCTGCTCCGCCGTCGTCGCCCCGGAGGCCACGCGGTCGCGGACGGTGCGGGCGCGCACCGCGTCGATCCCGATGTCGCGTCCGGTCGCCAGCGCCGCGACCACCGCGCCGTCGCAGTGCGCGATGCTGATCCGCATCCGCTCCAGCGCCGGGTGCTCGCCGCGGAGCACCGGGCGGCCGTGCGGTCCGGAGCAGCGCTCGCAGCGCGCGTCCACGGCGACCTCGAGGGGATCGATCCCGAGCGTCTCGGCGGCCAGCTCGCGCACGAGGACCCGGCCGAGGAGGAAGCCGTCCCGGACCTCGCGCCGACTCGTCGCCTCGTAGCGCAGGCGCTCGGCGAGGGTGAGCAGGCGCAGCATCCGGTGGCGGGCGGAGTCGAGGACCTCGGGCCGCGCCCAGCGCAGCTGCACGTCGTCGGTGGCGAGGAGGGGGAGTCCGGTCATGCCCCGGACGCTACGCACGCCAGGCGACATCGGCGTGACGGGAGGGTGGCCGGAGGGAGACGGGCCGCTGTTGACTGGGAGGCGTGCAGACCTTCCTCCCCTACCCCGACTTCCACCGCAGCGTCCGCGCCCTCGACGGCAAGCGGCTCGGCAAGCAGCGCGTCGAGACGCTGCAGGTCATGCGGGCGCTGACCGTCCCGGGGTACGGCTGGCAGAACCACCCCGTCACGCGGATGTGGCGGGGCTACCGGCCGGCGCTGATGACCTACCAGCGCGAGACCTGCGCGGAGTGGACGGAGCGCGGCTTCGCCGACACGTGCCTCGTGAAGACCGAGGAGGCCCTCGCCGCCGCCCCGGAGGATCTCGCCGCCTACCTGACCGGCGACTACCCGCTCCCGCCGTGGTTCGGCGACGAGCGGCTGCACCTCTCGCACCGCTCGAAGCTCGTGACCAAGGACGAGGACCACTACGGCCCGCTGTTCCCCGGCACGCCGCCGGGGCTCGACTACCTCTGGCCCGTCGGCGCCTGAGCTCAGGCCGCGGGCGGGCGGAGGAACGGGATCGCGATGCGCGGACGGAACACCTCGCGCTGGTTCGCCTTCACCAGTCCGCAGATGATCAGCACGAAGTGCACCAGCCAGAGCACGGCGAACAGCGTGATCGGGATGCCGATCGGATAGAAGTCCTTCGCGAGCGGGGTGTCGGAGGCGGCGAAGAGCAGCACGACGTGCGCGCCGAGCGTCACGACCCCGATCAGGATCACCGTCAGGCCCCAGTTCGCCGCGTTCCGCGCGTTCTCGGCGGCGAGCCCGCCCTTCCTCCGGGCGGAGGGGTACACGGACGCCATGACGATGCCGCCCACGATCAGGCTGAGGAACGGGATCCCGATGAACGCGAGGAAGCCGAGAGCGTACGAGAGGGCGCCCGTGGGCGGTGCGGCGACGGCCTGCGGGGGCGCGACCGGAGCGGCCTCCGGGGTCGTCGCGTCGGCCGGTCCGGGGTCGGAGGAGGGGCTCGCCATGTAGACAGCCTAGGGAACACCGTCCCCCGGGTCGCGGTCAGGGTCTTTTCAGGCCTCTGGCCGGGCCTTCGTCTTCGGGGGCTCTCGGGTTAGTCTGTCGAGGTTGACCTGCCGCACGGAGCGTGCAGGGCGTCGGCCGCGGTCGTCGCAGCATCCGGGGGGATTCGCGAAGGAGAAGGTTTGGCGTCCGACAGAAGGACCACCGGTGGTGTGGTCAAGGCGATCGTGGGCTTCCTGGGCATGAGCGTCGTGGCCGGAGTCCTCGTGACCGCCACCGTCACCCCGGCCGTGGCGCTCGCCGGAGTCGCCGCGAACCAGTCGATCGGCGTCTTCGACGGCCTGCCCGACTACCTCGAGGTCGACAAGCTCTCCGAGAAGAGCAACATCTACGCGACCGGCTCCGACGGCCCGCAGCTGCTCGCCTCCTTCTACGTCGAGAACCGCGTCGAGGTGCCGCTCGACCTCATCGCCCAGGCCGCCAAGGACGCCGCCGTCTCGGGTGAGGACCCCCGCTTCTACGACCACGGCGGAGTCGACCTCCCCGGCACGCTCCGCGCCGTCGCGCAGACCTACGTGCTCGGCAACGACGTGCAGGGCGGATCCTCGATCACCCAGCAGTACGTGAAGAACGTCCTCGTCGAGAAGGCCGTCCGCAACATCTCGGACGACGCCGAGCGCGCGGCCGCGATCGACGAGGCCACCCGGACCTCGCCCGAGCGCAAGCTCCGCGAGATGAAGCTCGCCATCGGGCTCGAGAAGCAGTACACGAAGGACCAGATCCTCCAGGGCTACCTCAACATCGCGTTCTTCGGAGGCACCACCTACGGCCTCGAGACCGCCGCGAACTACTACTACGCGACCTCGGCCGCGGACCTCTCGATCGCCCAGGCCGCGAGCCTCATCGCGATCGTCAACAACCCGGCCGTCCTGCGGATCGACCAGCCCGACAACCCGGACAACGGCGCCGCGAACGGCTACGCCCGCAACAAGGACCGCCGCGACTACATCATCGGCAAGATGCTCGAGGAGGGGAAGATCTCGCAGGAGGACCACGACGCCGCCGTCGCCACTCCGATCGAGCCCCGCATCACCCAGCCCAGCACCGGCTGCTCGACCGCGGGCAACGCGGGCTTCTTCTGCGACTACGTCACCAACGTCCTGAAGAACAACGAGATCTTCGGCGCCGACGAGGACACCCGCTGGACGAACTTCCGCCGCGGCGGCCTCGACGTCTACACGACGCTCGACGTCGGCCTGCAGGACGCGGCCGTCGCCGCCGTCGACGCGCAGGTCCCGCAGACCTGGAACTTCGACGTCGGAGCCGTCTCGGTCAGCGTCGAGGTCGGATCCGGGCGCGTGCTCGCGATGACGCAGAACAAGAAGTACTCGCAGGATCCGGACGTCCTCACGACCGACCCGTCCTACAGCGCCGTGAACTACAGCACCGATCGGGCCAACGGCGGATCCTCCGGGATCCAGCCGGGCTCGACCTACAAGCTCTTCACGCTGGTGGAGTGGCTGAAGGAGGGCCACAGCATCAACGAGTCGGTCGACGGGACGCGCAAGTCCACCTGGGGCACCTTCACGGACTCCTGCGTCTCCGGCGGCACCGACACGAGCAACGAGACGAGCGCGAAGAACGACGAGGGCGGCACCGGCGAGGTCGGCACCCCGGTGTCCTTCACGAAGACCTCCCTCAACACCGGCTTCGTCGGCATGGCCCGTGAGCTCGACCTGTGCGGCATCCGCGACACCGCGGTCGACATGGGCGTGAAGCAGGGCAGCGGCGAGGAGCTCGAGCACAACCCGTCGTCGGTGCTCGGCACGAACTACGTCTCGCCCCTCTCGATGGCCGGCGCCTTCGCCACCATCGCCTCCGGCGGCACGACCTGCGACCCCGTCGCGATCGACCGCATCACCGACTCCGCCGGAGCCGACCAGCCGGTGCCCCCGGCGAACTGCCGCCAGTCGATCGACCGCAACGTCGCCGCCACCGCGGCCGTCGCGCTGCAGGCGACCTTCACCGGCGGAGGGACGGCCGTGGCCTCCCGCACCGGCGACGGCGTTCCGCTGATCGGCAAGACCGGCACCACCGACGACGCGAAGGCCACCTGGATGACCGGAGCGAGCACCCGCGTCGCGACCGCCGTCGGCGTGTTCAACGTGAAGGGCGACGCGAACCTGCGCCTCGGCCGCTACTCCTTCGACTCCGGATCCGCCGCCACCGCGCGCCACCGCATCTGGCCGGTCGTCATGCGCGCCGCCGACGCGACGTACGGCGGGACGGCGTTCCCGGAGGCCGACGGCTCGCTGCAGGTCGTCCCGAAGGTCGACATCCCGGATGTCGTCGGGCTCTCCTCCGCCGACGCCGAGGCCAAGCTCGAGGCGGCCGGCTTCGGCGTCGTGCAGGGCGGCACGGAGGCGAGCGACGCCGCGGTCGGGACGGTCACCCGCGCCGACCCGTCGGGCTCGGCCCCGCGCGGCACCGCGATCACCGTGTTCACCAGCTCCGGCAACCAGAAGACCGTGCCGAACGTGACGGGCCAGGATCTGGAGGCCGCGAAGAACGCCTTCGGCGCCGCCGGCTTCACGAAGATCACGCTCGCCTGCGCCGAGGACCCGAAGGCGCCCGACGCCGGCCAGGTCACCGGGCAGGAGCCGGCCGGCGGCTCCCCCGTCGCTCCGGACGCCACGCTGAAGGTGACGATCACCGCGAAGAAGTGCCCCTGACCGGCGCCCGACGGCTCGCGAGAACGCGTCCGGCCCGCGAGGATCCTCGGATCCGGCGGGCCGGACGCGTTCCTGTCGGACGACGGCGTCGGAGCCGGGGCTACTGCCCGCGCCCCCGGATCGCGCCGACGATCGCGACGGTCGCGAAGTAGACGATGAGGGCCAGCACGCCGAACGAGGCGAGCGCCCCGCTGGCCTCGGCCCAGGGCCGTCGCTCGTCCGTCATGGTGCCGGGCATGACGATGTCGAGGGCGAACATGCCCACCGCCAGGGCGAAGCAGACGAGGCTCAGCACGAGCAGCGCCCGGACCGCCTTGCCCACGGGGTCGTAGTAGCGCGGGTTCGACATCGTGCCTCCGGTTCTCGTGCTCTCGTGTCTATCCCGCCCGGACCGCTGTGGCAAGCGGTGGAGACGCGAAGACCCCCGCCCCTCCCCCTCCGCGGGCGCCGCTCTCGACGACGGGCGGTGCCGTCGTCACGAGCGGTGTCTCGCGGGAGGAGGAGGGACGGGGGTCGGAGCGGGACCGGCTACGCGGCCAGCGGGAGGGCGGCGGCCGAGGTCACCAGCAGCTCGCCGCCGACGGCGTCGACGCGGACCGCGCCTCCGTCGGAGACCTCGCCGCTGACGAACAGGTCGGCGATCCGGTCGTCGATGGAGCGCTGGACGAGCCGACGCAGGGGCCGGGCACCGTACTGCGGCTCGTAGCCGTTCTCGGCGAGCCAGTCGACGGCCGCCTCCGTCACCTCGAGCGTCACCTCGCGGGGAGCGAGGCGGGAGCGCGTGGTGTCGAGGACGATGCCGACGATCTCCCGCAGCTGCTCGCGGCCGAGGCGGCGGAACAGGACGATCTCGTCGATCCGGTTGAGGAACTCGGGGCGCATCGCCTCGCGGAGCCGGCCCATGACGCGATCCCGCAGGTCCTTCTCCGAGGCGAAGCCCTCGGCCGACGCATCGCTCTGAGCGACGAAGCCGAGCGCACCCGACCGCGAGGCCAGGAACTCCGAGCCGAGGTTCGAGGTCATGATGATCACCGTGTTGCGGAAGTCGACCGTCCGCCCCTGGCCGTCGGTCAGACGCCCGTCGTCGAGCACCTGCAGCAGCAGGTTGAACACGTCGGGGTGCGCCTTCTCGATCTCGTCGAAGAGGACCACCGAGTACGGGTTCCGGCGCACGCGCTCGGTCAGCTGACCGGCCTCGTCGTAGCCGACGTACCCGGGAGGGGCGCCGACCAGCCGCGAGACCGTGTGACGCTCGCCGAACTCGCTCATGTCGAAGCGGATGACCGACTGCTCATCGGCGAAGAGGGAGCCCGCGAGGGTGCGCGCCAGCTCCGTCTTGCCGACACCGGTCGGACCGAGGAAGAGGAACGAGCCGACCGGGCGCGAGGAGTCGCCGAGGCCTGTGCGGCTGCGGCGGACGGCCCGGGCGACCGCGGTGACCGCGTCGTCCTGGCCGATGACCCGCTGGTGCAGCTCGGTCTCGAGGTGGGCGAGGCGCTCGCGCTCCCCCTCCGTGAGCCGCGACACCGGGATGCCGGTGGCGCGGGCGATGACGGCCGCGATCTCCGTCTCGCCGACGACCGCCTCCGCGGGGGCGCTGCCGGTGGCCGCGTCGAGCTCCGCCTGCACGGCGCTGATCTCGTCGCGGACGCGGGACGCCTCCTCGTAGTGCTCGGCCGAGACGGCCGCGTTCTTGTCGGCCTCCAGGGTCGCCAGACGCTCGAGCAGAGCTCCGGTGTCGACGCCGGCTCCGAGGCGGAGGCGGAGGCGCGCGCCGGCCTGGTCGATCAGGTCGATCGCCTTGTCGGGCAGCACGCGGTCGGTGAGGTACCGGGCCGAGAGCTCGACGGAGGCGCGCAGGGCCTCGTCCGTGAAGCGCACGCGGTGGTGCTCCTCGTAGGCGGGGCGCAGGCCGTGCAGGATGGCGACCGCGTCCTCGATGCCGGGCTCGCCGACGCGGACCGGCTGGAAGCGCCGCTCCAGTGCCGGGTCCTTCTCGATGGTGCGGTACTCCTTGAGCGTGGTGGCGCCGACGAGGTGCAGCTCGCCCCGGGCCAGACGCGGCTTGAGGATGTTGCCCGCGTCCATGCCGCCCTCGCCGCCGCCGCCCGCACCGACCACGGTGTGGACCTCGTCGATGAAGACGATCAGCTCGCCGGAGTGCGCCGCGATCTCGTCCATGGTGCCGGTGAGGCGCTCCTCGAAGTCGCCGCGGTAGCGGGTGCCGGCCAGCATGCCGGGGAGGTCGAGCGAGATCACGCGCTTGCCGCGCAGCTGCTCGGGGACCTCCTCCGCCACGATCGCGCGGGCCAGGCCCTCGACGATCGCGGTCTTGCCGACGCCGGCCTCGCCGACGAGCACCGGGTTGTTCTTGGTGCGGCGGCTGAGGATCTCGACGGCCTGCTCGATCTCGTCGGCGCGCCCGATGACCGGGTCGAGCCGGCCCTCGCGGGCGAGAGCGGTGAGGTCGGTGCCGAACTTGTCGAGCATCGGAGTGTCGGAGGCGGGCTGTCCCGCCTCCTGCTGCTGCGGGGCCTCGGTCTCGCGCATGCCCTGGGTGAGAGCCTCGGCGGTGACGCCGGCGCGGGCGAGGACCTGCCCGGCGGGGGCGTCCTGGCCGAGCACGAGCGCGAAGAAGAGGTGCTCGGGCTCGATGTAGGTCGAACCGCTGGAGCGGGCGACCTGGTAGGCGTGGAACAGCGCGCGTTGCGCGCTGGGGGTGATGGTGGCCGCGTTCTGCGAGGCGTGGGCCTCGTCGGCCTGCGGGAGGCGCGCCTCCGCGGCGGTGGCGATGGCGGCGGGGTCGACGCCGATGCGGCGCACGGCCTGCGAGACGGTCTCGTCGTCGATGAGCACGCGGAGCACGTGCAGGGCGTCGAGCTCGGTCTGGCCGCGCTCGAGGGCGAAGCGTCCTGCGGACTGCAGGATGTCGCGGGTACGGGCGGTGAGGAATCGGCTGAGGTCGATCGACCGCGCCGCGCGGGCGCGCTCACCGTCGAGGTAGCGGGCGAGGAAGTCGTCGAACGAGCTCGCTCCGGCCTCGCTGTAGTTGTCGGGCACCTGTCCTCCTGAGGAAGTTGAGTCGGTTACGCTCAAGTTCAACGCAGGGGTGCCGTTCCTATTCCCGCCCCTCCCCCGCGAGATGCCGCTCCAGTCCGCGACGGGCGTACCGACCGGCGTCCCGCGGGGACGGGAAGAGGCACGGACTCCGGGGAGTCCGTGCCTCTCTGCGCCGACGCGCATTTCCTCCGGGGTGGGAGCTCTAGGGGACGAGGTAGCCCGCCGCGCGGAACAGCTCGTACCACTCCGGCCGCGTGAGCGGCAGATCGGAGCCGAGGGCCGCATCGCGCACGCGCTGCTCGTTGGTCGTGCCGAGCACGACCTGCATGCCCGCCGGGTGGCGGGTGATCCAGGCGGTGGCCACGGCGATCGCCGGGACCTCGTAGGTCGCTGCGAGCCGGTCGATGACGGCGTTCAGCTCGGGGTAGGCCGGGTTGTCGAGGAAGACGCCGGTGAAGAACCCCGCCTGGAAGGGCGACCAGGCCTGGACGGTGATGTCGTTCAGGCGGCAGTAGTCGAGGATGCCGGCGTCGCGCATGACGGACTGGTCCTCGCCGACCATGTTGGAGGCGACGCCCTGCGCGATCAGCGGCGCATGGGTGATCGAGAGCTGCAGCTGGTTCGCCACGATCGGCTGGTTCAGCGACTTCTTCAGCAGCTCGATCTGGTACGGCGTCTGGTTCGAGACGCCGAAGTGCTTCACCTTGCCGGACGCGTGCAGCTCGTCGAACGCGCGGGCCACCTCGTCGGGCTCGACGAGCGCGTCGGGCCGGTGCAGGAGCAGCACGTCGACGTAGTCGGTGCGCAGCGCCTTCAGCGAGCCCTCGACCGAGGCGATGAGGTGCTCGTAGGAGAAGTCGAAGTACGGGCCGTCGCCGACGATGCCCGCCTTGGTCTGCAGGACGACCTGCTCGCGCTCCGACGGGGTCAGCGCCATCGCCTCGGCGAAGCGCTCCTCGCAGCGGTGCAGCTCGCCGCCGTACACGTCGGCATGGTCGAAGAAGTCGATGCCGGAGTCGCGGGCGGCGCCGACGAGGCCGCGGATCGCCTCGTCGCTCATCTCGGGGATGCGCATGAGGCCGAGGACGACGTTCGGGGAGTCGACACCGGAGGTGCCGAGGGGGACGTGCTTCACAGGGAGTGCTCCTTCGTTGGATACCTCGTCCACGGTAGGCGCCCCGCCTGGGCGCCGTCCAACAGGGGGTGCTGGTGCGATTCATCCGGTGGAGTGGTGAATCGGCGGAGTGGTCGGCTGGGCGGCGGTGCGCTCCGTGCTCGACGGCTTCCCCCGGGTGCTGATGCGCCTGGCCCTCTGAGGCGCGCACGACGGCCGCTCCGGCCCCGCTCCGCGAGACACCGACGTGCCGCGCGAGGCGCCGCCGACAGGACGGCGCCTCGGCGACAGGGCGGCGCCTCGCCGGGTGCGGTGACCCGGCGCCCGCCCGCCGCCCGGAGACGAGGAACGGCCCCTCACCCGCGAGGGGAGGGGCCGTTCGCCGTGGAGGCCGGGACGTGGTGTCGACGCCTAGAAGTCCCAGTCCTCGTCCTCGGTGTTCACGGCCTTGCCGATCACGTAGGAGGAGCCGGAGCCCGAGAAGAAGTCGTGGTTCTCGTCCGCGTTGGGCGAGAGGGCCGACAGGATCGCGGGGTTCACATCGGTGACCTGCTTGGGGAACATCGGCTCGTAGCCGAGGTTCATCAGCGCCTTGTTCGCGTTGTAGTGCAGGAACTTCTTGACGTCCTCGGTCAGGCCGAGCTGGTCGTAGAGGTCCTGCGTGTACTGCGCCTCGTTGTCGTAGAGCTCGTAGAGCAGCGAGAACGTGTAGTCCTTGATCTCGTCGCGCTTGGCCTGGTCGACCCGCTCGAGTCCCTTCTGGAACTTGTAGCCGATGTAGTAGCCGTGCACGGCCTCGTCGCGGATGATCAGGCGCACGAGGTCGGCCGTGTTGGTGAGCTTGGCGCGCGAGGACCAGTACATCGGCAGGTAGAAGCCCGAGTAGAAGAGGAACGACTCCAGCAGCGTGGAGGCGACCTTCCGCTTCAGCGGGTCGTCGCCGCGGTAGTAGTCCATCACGATGGACGCCTTCTTCTGCAGGTTCGGGTTCTCCATCGACCAGCGGAAGGCCTCGTCGATGTCCTGGGTGTTCGACAGGGTCGAGAACACCGAGGAGTACGACTTGGCGTGGACCGACTCCATGAACGCGATGTTCGTGTAGACGGCCTCCTCGTGAGGCGTGATCGCGTCCGGGATGAGCGAGACGGCGCCGACGGTGCCCTGCACGGTGTCGAGCAGGGTGAGCCCGGTGAACACGCGCATGGTGAGCTGCTGCTCCTGGTGCGTGAGCGTGTTCCACGACTGGATGTCGTTCGACAGCGGGACCTTCTCGGGCAGCCAGAAGTTGCTCGTGAGGCGGTTCCACACCTCGACGTCCTTGTCGTCCTGGATCCGGTTCCAGTTGATCGCCTGGACGGAGTCGACGAGCTTGAGCTTCTCGGGGGGAGTCATGATTCCTTCTCGCTGCTGCGGATGGGTCGTGCGGAGGGGGGTGGGGCTGCGTGCTCTAGAGCATGCACGAGACGCACTGGTCGAGCTCGGTGCCCTCGAGCGCCAGCTGACGGATGCGGATGTAGTAGATCGTCTTGATGCCCTTGCGCCAGGCGTAGATCTGGGCGCGGTTGACGTCGCGGGTGGTCGCCGTGTCCTTGAAGAAGAGCGTGAGCGAGAGGCCCTGGTCGACGTGCTGCGTGGCGGCGGCGTAGGTGTCGATGATCTTCTCGTAGCCGATCTCGTACGCGTCCTGGTAGTACTCCAGGTTGTCGTTCGTCATGAACGGCGCCGGGTAGTAGACGCGGCCGAGCTTGCCCTCCTTGCGGATCTCGATCTTCGACGCGATCGGGTGGATCGAGGACGTCGAGTTGTTGATGTACGAGATCGAGCCGGTCGGCGGGACGGCCTGCAGGTTCTGGTTGTAGATGCCGTGCTCCATGACCGAGGCCTTGAGCGCACGCCAGTCGTCCCGGGTGGGGACCGCGATGCCCGAGTCGGCGAAGAGGCGGGAGACGCGCTCGGTGGCCGGCGCCCACTCCTTCTCCGTGTAGGTGTCGAAGAACTCGCCCGAGGCGTACTTCGAGTCGGCGAAGCCCTCGAAGGTGGTGCCGCGCTCGATGGAGAGGTTGTTGGAGGCGCGCAGGGCGTGGAACAGCACCGAGTAGAAGTAGATGTTGGTGAAGTCGATGCCCTCCTCGGATCCGTAGTGGATCCGCTCGCGGGCGAGGTAGCCGTGCAGGTTCATCTGGCCGAGGCCGATGGCGTGCGACTTGTCGTTGCCGTCCTCGATCGAGCGGACCGAGGTGATGTGCGACTGGTCGGACACCGAGGTGAGGCCGCGGATCGCGGTCTCGATGGTGCGGCCGAAGTCGGGCGAGTCCATCGTCAGCGCGATGTTCAGCGAGCCGAGGTTGCAGGAGATGTCCTTGCCGATCTGCGCGTAGGAGAGGTCCTCGTTGTAGGTCGTCGGAGTGTTGACCTGGAGGATCTCGGAGCAGAGGTTGGACATGTTGATGCGGCCCTTGATCGGGTTCGCCTGGTTCACCGTGTCCTCGAACACGATGTAGGGGTAGCCCGACTCGAACTGGATCTCGGCGATGGTCTGGAAGAACTCGCGCGCCGAGATCTTGGTCTTCTTGATGCGCGGGTCGTCGACCATCTCGCGGTACTTCTCCGAGAGGGAGATGTCGCCGAAGGGGATGCCGTAGACGCGCTCGACGTCATAGGGCGAGAAGAGGTACATGTCCTCGTTGTTCTTCGCGAGCTCGAACGTGATGTCGGGCACGACGACGCCGAGGGAGAGCGTCTTGATGCGGATCTTCTCGTCGGCGTTCTCGCGCTTGGTGTCGAGGAAGCGGAGGATGTCGGGGTGGTGCGCCGAGAGGTACACCGCTCCCGCGCCCTGGCGCGCGCCGAGCTGGTTGGCGTAGCTGAAGCTGTCCTCGAGGAGCTTCATCACGGGGATGATGCCCGAGGACTGGTTCTCGATCTGCTTGATCGGGGCGCCGGCCTCGCGGATGTTCGAGAGCGAGAGGGCGACGCCGCCGCCGCGCTTGGAGAGCTGGAGCGCGGAGTTGATGCCGCGGGCGATCGACTCCATGTTGTCCTCGATGCGCAGCAGGAAGCAGGAGACGAGCTCGCCGCGCTGGGCCTTGCCTGTGTTGAGGAAGGTCGGGGTCGCGGGCTGGAAGCGGCCGGCGACGATCTCCTCGACGAGGGCGGTCGCGAGCGTCTCGTCGCCCTGGGCGAGGCCGAGGGCGGTCATCACGACGCGGTCCTCGAAGCGCTCGAGGTAGCGCTTCCCGTCGAACGTCTTGAGCGTGTACGAGGTGTAGTACTTGAACGCGCCGAGGAAGGTCGCGAAGCGGAACTTCTTCGAGTACGCCAGGTCGTTGAGCTGCTGGATGAACTCGAACGAGTACTGGTCGAGCACGGCCTGCTCGTAGTACTCCTTCTCGACCAGGTAGTCGAGGCGCTCCTTGAGCGTGTGGAAGAACACCGTGTTCTGGTTGACGTGCTGCAGGAAGAACTCGCGAGCGGCCTCGCGGTCCTTGTCGAACTGGATCTCTCCGTTCGGGCCGTAGAGGTTCAGCATCGCGTTGAGCGAGTGGTAGTCCATCTGTGCGGCGTCGCGGGGAGCGTCGATCACTGCTGCGTCCAAAACGTGTCCAATCCTTCGTCGACGGCGCGGACGTCGTCGGGTGTTCCGAATACTTCGAATCGATAGAGGTGCGGCACCTCGCACTTGCGGGCGATGATGTCGCCGGCGAGGCAGTACGCCTCGCCGAAGTTCGTGTTGCCGGCGCCGATGACGCCGCGGATCAGGGAGCGGTTGCACGGATCGTTGAGGAACCGGATGACCTGCTTGGGGACCGCTCCCCCGCCGTTGCCGCCGCCGTAGGTGGGGAGGACGAGCACGTACGGCTCGTGGACGTGGAGCGTGTCGAGGGCGGCTCCGTCGCGGCGGGCGTGGAGCGGGATGCGCTGCGCCGGCCGTCCGAGCTTCTCGATGAACCGGTGCGTGTTCCCCGAGCTGCTGGAGAAGTACACGAGCCCGCTCATCCTCCGGCCCCTCTCCCCGTCAGCTGCTGTTCTCGGTCCCGCCTCCGAGGCGGCTGCGCGGTGAGCCGCAAGGCGGAGGAGGAAGCCGCAGCGGCGCTACGGCACCCGCCGACGACGTCGCGGATCGCCGTCCGTGCGCCTCAGAGGGTCGCGATCTTGTCGGGGCGGAAGCCGGACCAGTGGTCGTCGTCCGTGATGACGACCGGCGCCTGGAGGTAGCCGAGGGCCTTGACGGCCTCGAGGGCCTTCTCGTCCACGGAGAGGTCGAACACCTCGTAGTCGATGCCCTTGCTGTCGAGGGCGCGGTACGTCGCGGTGCACTGGACGCAGGAGGGCTTGGTGTAGACCGTCACAGCCATGGGTGTCGCCTTTCGAAGGGGGTGTCCCGGTGCCGCTCCCCGACCGGCGGCTCGCGATGCGGGCGGGGTCGGAGGGTGGTCCGGGTGAGTTCTGGGTGCCAGTGGGGCTCTCGCTCCGACCTGCTCAGCAATACTACATATAGGGGGCGGGCCGGTGTCAGCCCACTAGACGTAGTAGTTACAGCCGTGTAGTTATCCACCGGTTCCTCCCCCGTTCATCCACAGGTCGGAGCCCGTGGAACCGCGGAAGGACGCGGATCCGGACGAACCATCCACAGGTGTGGACAGAAGGATCCCGTTCACTGTGTACAACGCGCCACGGCGTGTCGGCATGCCCGACCGGTGGGGTCCGCGCGGCGGCTCGACCACAAGATGTGGTGGTCGGATCGCATCGCGGGGCATGCCCGGACGGTACGCCCGACCACCGACACCGCGAACGGTCAGAGGAGCTGCGCGGCCCACTCCCGGGCGACGGCGCGCAGGTGCGGGAGCGGGTCCGCGAGGGCCGCGGACGAGGAGCCCGCCGCCTCCGTCAGCGACACCGCCGCGGTGAAGCCGGGAGTCGGCGCCGCGATCGCCCCGGCGACGAGGAGCGTCCGCGCCCCGGCCGCCTCGGCGAGCGCGAGGACGTGCACCGGGACCTTGCCGGCGGCGGACTGCGCGTCGAAGCGCCCCTCCCCCGTGATGACGACGTCCGCGCCCGCTAGGAGCGCCGGGAGCCCGATCGCCCGTCCGACGGCGCCGGCGCCGGAGGTCGTACGCGCGCCCCAGGCGAGCAGCCCGAAGCCCGTCCCGCCAGCCGCCCCGGAGCCCGGCGCATCGGGATCCGCGTCCAGGTGCGTGGCGAGACGGCGGAGGCCGCTCTCGAGGACGAGGACGTCCTCGGGGCCGGCCCCCTTCTGCGGTCCGAAGACGCGGGCCGCCCCGGAGTCGCCGAGCAGCGGGGTCGCGACGTCGCTGAGCACGACCGCACCTCCGGGCGGCAGAGGACGCAGCGCGCGGAGGTCGGCGGCGGCGATCGCGGGCAGCGCACCGCCTCCCTCGCCGAGGTCGCGGCCGGAGGCGGTGGAGAAGCGTGCGCCGAGCTCGCGGAGCGCTCCGACTCCGCCGTCGGTCGAGGCGCTGCCGCCGATCGCCAGCAGCAGGGCGTGCGCCCCCGCGTCGAGGGCGGCGGCGATCGCGCGGCCGAAGCCGCGCGTGTGCGCGGTGAGCGGTCGGAGCGGGTCGAGCAGCGTGATGCCGCTCGTGGAGGCGAGCTCGACGACGGCTGTCCCGTCGGGGAGCAGCAGCCACCAGGCGCGGACCGGCCGGTCGTCCGGGCCGGGGACGATGACCGGCCGCCGAAGCGACCCCGGGACCGCGAGTGCGAAGGCCTCGACCGTGCCCTCTCCTCCGTCGGCCATCGGCGCGAGGACGATCTCGTCCCCCGGGCGCGCAGCGCTCCAGCCCTCGGCGATCGCCCGCGCGACCTCGACCGCGCTCGCCGACCCCTTGAAGGAGTCGGGCGCGACGACGACCCTCAGCCTGCCCACGCGCTCAGTGTGGCACCGCGCCGCCGCTCAGAGCGGGGTCGCGAGCCGGTAGCCGCGCTTGATCACCGTCGCCACGAGCCGCGGTTCGGGGAGGGCCTGACGGAGGCGGCTGACAGCGACGTCGACCGCGTGGTCGTCGAGAGCCTCCGGCGCGGAGGCCGCGAGGACGTGACGCGCGACGGTCGCGCCCTCGGCGGCGACGAGAGTCCGGAACAGCGCGAGCGCGACCGGGGTCAGCGCCACCCGGGTCCCGGCCAGGACCGCGTGCCGGCCTCGGAGCTCGAGAGTGCCGAAGGCCGTCTCGATGCGGGGCGACGCCTGCTCGAGGTGCTCGCAGGTCAGGCGGATGAGCGCGCCCATCCGGAACCGGTCCGGCACGACCGGGAGGATCCCTGCCTCGAACAGGGGTGCTGCGGTCACCGGGCCGACGGCGGCGGCGACCACCGTCTCGCGGAAGGCCGCCTGGAGGTCGTCGAGGCGGCCCGCGGCCTCCGCGACCGTGAAGAGCGCCTCCACCGCCGGCGCGCTGGTGAAGGTGACGGCGTCGATGCCCCCTCCGCAGACCGCGTCGATCAGCCGCAGCACCCGGGCGGAGTCCTCGTGCACGCTCCAGCGGTAGGGCGCGGCCGTGAGCACCCGGGCGCCGGCGTCGCGGAGACGCTGCAGCTGAGCCGGGTCGGTGAATCCGTGCAGCTGCACCGCGATCGTGCGGCCGGCGACGCCCTCGCGCAGGGCCAGGTCGACGAGGGAGGTGGTCGTCTCGCGCTCGCTCATCCCGTGGTCGTCGAGACCCGCCGCACGGATCGCTCCGCGCGCCTTGGGTCCGCGGACGAGGATCCGCGCGGAGGACAGCGCGTCGGCCAGCTCGATCCCCGCGGCGTCCGCGGCCTCGAGCCAGCGCCGCAGGCCGTAGGAGGTGGTGGCGAGGAGCACGTCGGGACGGGCGGCGACGATGGCGCGGGTCTCCTCCTCGAGCGCGCCCTCGGTGTCGACGCCGCGCATTCGGATGGTGGGGGCGTGCGTGACGGCGGCACCGCGGCGCTCGAACGCGGCGATCAGGTCCTCGGAGCGGCGGTCGGAGGTGACCCCGATGCGGAAGCCGTCCAGCTGGTCGGGTCGGAACCCCACGGCGGCGTCGGGATCGGTGCCGGTCATGCTCGGCCCCCTCGGGGTCTCACGCGGTCAGTGCATCGACCGCTCGGGCGATGCTCTCGGGGTCCCCCGCATCATGGCACGCGGCCTGCCGGACCACCTCGCCGATGACGATCACGGCGGGCGAGCGCGGTGCCAGCTCGGCGAGCAGGCCGAGCACTGCGCCGACCGACGAGACCGTCGTGCGCTGGTCGCGCGACCAGCCCCGCTCGACGATCGCGAGGGGCGTGTCGGCGCGCATCCCGGCGCGCTGCAGCCCGGCGACGAGGTGCGGGAGGGTGTTCACGCCCATCAGCACCACGATCGTCCCGCCCAGCCCGGCCAGATGGCCGAGCTCCTGCTCGCTGAACGGCGCATGGCCCGAGACCACGGTGAAGGCCCTGCTGACCTCGCGGTGGGTGACCGGGATCCCGGCGGCGGCGGGCACCGAGATCGCGCTGGTCACTCCGGGGACGACCGTGGAGCCGACGCCGGCGAGCCGGCACGCGCGCACCTCCTCCGACCCGCGGCCGAACACGAACGGATCGCCGCCCTTCAGGCGCACGACGTCCAGACCCGCGAGGGCCCGTTCGATCATCAGCCGCTCGATCTCGTGCTGCGGCACCGCATGATGACCCGGCGTCTTGCCGACGTCGATCAGCTCGGCGCCGGGCGCCCACTCGGCCAGGCCCTCGTGCGGACCGAGCCGGTCGTAGAGCACCACGTCCGCGTCGCGGAGGGCGCGGCGGGCGGCGAGGGTCATCAGATCCGGATCGCCGGGGCCGCCGCCGACGATGCTGACGTGCCCGACCGGCCGGGTCGGCGCGGGGGCCTCGTCGACGATCCAGGGGCAGAGCTCGGCCGCCGCTGCTCGGAGCGGCGCCGGCCCCTCCACCCACACGATCAGGGCCGGGGGCGCCGGGGTGAGCGCGTCCTCCGCCTCGTGCCGCTCGACGAGTGCGCCGGCGGCTCGGTAGCGGGCGAGCACGCGGCGGGTCCCGGAGGCGGTGCCGATCACGAGCACGCGGCGTCCGGCGAGGTCGAGGGAGAGCTGCATCACGAGTCCGATCCGATCCCGGCCGGACCGACGGGGATCCTCGGCCCCGCGACCAGCACGGGTCCGTCCGGTCTCTCGTCCCGGCCGGCGGGCCGGACCTGCCCGCGCTCGCGCACGGTCGCGACGCGCGGATCCGCGGTGTCCGGGGCGTTCACGAAGGAGCGGAAGCGGCGGAGCCGGTCGGGATCGGCGAGGGTCGCCGCCCACTCGTCGACGTAGGTGTCGACGTGCGTGGCCATGGCGGCCTCCAGCTCGGCGGCGATGCCGAGCGAGTCCTCGCAGACCACCTCGCGCACGTGCTCGAGTCCGCCGGGGAGCTCCTCCTGCCAGCGTGCGGTCCGCTGGAGCCGCTCGGCCGTCCGCACGTAGTACATGACGTAGCGGTCGATGTAGCGCACCAGGGTCTCGTCGTCGAGGTCCTGCGCGAGCAGCTGGGCGTGCGCCGGCTGGTAGCCGCCGTTGCCGCCGACGTAGAGGTTCCAGCCGAGGTCGCTCGCGATGACGCCGATGTCCTTCCCCCGCGCCTCGGCGCACTCGCGGGCGCAGCCGCTGACCCCGAGCTTGAACTTGTGCGGCGAGCGGAGACCCCGGTACCGCTCCTCGAGGAAGACCGCCATCCCGACCGCGTCCTGGACTCCGAAGCGGCACCAGGTCGATCCGACGCACGACTTGACCGTGCGCAGCGACTTGCCGTACGCCTGACCCGACTCGAAGCCGGCGTCGACGAGGAGGCGCCAGATCTCGGGCAGCTGCTCGAGGCGGGCGCCGAACATGTCGATCCGCTGCCCGCCGGTGATCTTCGTGTAGAGGCCGTACTGCTCGGCGACCTCGGCGATCACCTTGAGCTTCGCCGGCGTGATCTCGCCCCCGGGGATCCGCGGGACGACGGAGTAAGTGCCGTCCTTCTGCATGTTGGCCAGGGCGCGGTCGTTGGTGTCCTGCAGCGGCGCCTGGCCGCCGTCGAGGATGTAGGCGTTCGTCTGGGTGGCGAGGACGGAGGCGATCACCGGCTTGCACACGTCGCAGCCCAGCCCGGAGCCGAAGCGCTCCATCACCTGCTCGGCCGAGTGCAGCCCGAGGATGCGGACCGACTCGAACAGCTCGCTGCGGCTGAGCGCCACATGCTCGCAGAGGGCGCGGGAGACCTCGACGCCCGCACGGATCAGCTCCGTGTCGAGCAGCTTCTTCACCAGGGGCACGCACGATCCGCACTGGGTGCCCGCGCGGGTGCAGGCCTTGAGCGGCCCCAGCTCGGTGCACCCCTCGCCGATCGCGTGGCGGACCTCGCCGACCGAGACGTTGTTGCACGAGCAGACCTGGGCGTCGTCCGGAAGGTCGCCCGAGGGCGCCTCCGCCCCCGCCGCCGCGAGGTAGGCGCCGGGCTCGGCCGGCAGCTCGCGCCCCAGCAGCGGGCGGAGGGAGGAGTAGGGGCCCGCGTCGCCGACGAACATCCCGCCGAGCAGCGTGCGCGCATCGTCCGAGACGACGACCTTCTGGTAGAGACCGCGGGCCGGATCGGCGTAGACGACCTCGAGCGCTCCCTCCGTGGTGCCGAGGGCGTCGCCGAAGCTGGCGACCTCCACGCCCGAGAGCTTGAGCTTGGTGGCGTCGTCGACCCCCGGGAAGGTCGCGTCGCCGCCGAGGATCCGGTCGGCGACCACCTCCGCCATCGCGTTGGCGGGTGCGACGAGCCCGACGGTGCGGCCGGCGATCGCGGCGACCTCGCCGATGGCCCAGACTCCCGCCCTGCTGGTGCGGCAGGCCTCGTCGACGACCACGCCTCCGCGCGGTGCGACCTCGATCCCGACCGCTCGGGCGAGCTCGTCGCGCGCCGTGATCCCGATGGAGAAGACCACGAGATCGGCGCTGATGCTGCTGCCGTCGGTCAGCGCGACGCCGAGCACCGTCCCCGTCGGCGAGGTGAGGATCGCGGTGGGCCGGTTGCCGAGGTGCAGCGCGATCCCCTGCGCCGAGATGATGCGGCCGAGGGCCTGCCCGGCGCCCTCGTCGAGCTGCGCGCTCATCAGCCAGCGGCCGGAGTGGACGAGGGCGGTGCGCGCACCGAGCCGGTGCGCGCCTCCCGCCGCCTCGAGGCCGAGCAGACCGCCGCCGACCACGACCACGATCGCGGGGCGGCCGCGCCGGGCGCGGAACGCGGCGAGCTCGGCGACGAGCCCGTCCACGTCCTCGAGCGTGCGGTAGACGCGGCCGTGCTCGGCGCCCTCGATCGGCGGGACCGTGGCGGAGGAGCCCGTCGCCAGGACGATGTCGTCGCCCTCGAGGGAGCGGCCGTCCGCGAGCTCGACGCGCAGGCGGTCGGGATCGATCGCGACGACACGGGAGGAGGTGATCAGCCGCGCCGACTCCCACAGAGCGCCGTCGCCCAGAGTCAGGTCGTGCTCGCCGTCGAGGCGCTTCGAGAGTGCGACGCGGTCGTAGGGACGGTGCACCTCCTCGCCGAGGACGGTGATCTCCAGCGCCTCGTCGCCGGCCCGGGCGACGAGCGCGTCGACCAGGCGGTGCGCGGCGGGTCCCGCTCCGACGACGAGCACGCGTCGGGGCCGGGCGGCGGGGTTCGCTCCAGGAGTCATGACGTCCACCGTAGGGACGGCCCGTTTCCCCGCCGTTGCCCCGGTGTAACAGCGTGTGACGCGCGCCTCTCGGCGAGTGCCGCCGGCCGTGAGGGCTTCGTTACGCCCGTGACACCGGAGGCGTGCTCGCACGAAACGCGCGATCCCTACCGTTGCCTCATCGCGTCCGACCGGATGCGGTGGCCCACCCGCAGGAAGAAGGCGCAGCGATGACCCTCCTCGATCGGCTCGCCCCCGCGACCGCCACCACCTGGGTGCCGGTCTGCGCCGTCGGCGACCTCGAGCCGCTCTGGGGCGAGGCCGCCCTGGTCGGCGGTGTGCAGCTCGCCCTGTTCCTCCTGCCCGACGGGCGGGTGCGGGCCGTCTCGAACCTCGACCCCGCGACCGGCGCGGCCGTGCTCTCGCGCGGCATCGTCGGCTCGCGTCTGGTCGACGGGGTGCAGCGGCCCACGATCGCCTCGCCCCTGCACAAGGACGTCTTCGACCTCGAGACCGGCGCCTGCTTCACACGAGCGGAGCTGCACCTCGCCACCTGGCAGGTGCGCGAGAGCGACGGCACGATCGAGGTCGCCCAGCGGACCGCTCTGGTCGCCGCGTCCCACGGGACCTCCGACGACGACGGGAGACGTGCCGTCGCCGCGCTGGTCGAGGCGGTCCGCCGGGCCAACCCGGCGCTGGACGTGCTCGACTCCTTCGTCGACGTGCAGCAGCCCGACGTCCCCGCGACCCTGGGCTCTCTCGAGCCGGGCCGACCGGCGGTGGTCGTGCCGCTGCTGCTCTCGGCCGGCTACCACGTGCACGTCGACCTCGCCGAGGCCGCGGCGGAGGCGGAGCGGCCGGTGCGGGTCTCGGGCGCGCTCGGACCCGATCCCCGCCTGGCGCGCGTGCTCGCCCGCCGGCTCCACGAGGCAGGGCTCGACGACGGCGACCGCGTCGTGCTCGCCGCTGCCGGCTCGAGCGACGCCGGTGCCGTCGCGGACTGCTGGACCACCGGCCGCCTCCTCGCCGCCGAGCTCGGCCGCGAGGTGAGCACCTCGTTCATCTCGGCCGCCGAGCCGCGGATCGCGGAGGCGGTCGCCGCCGAGCGCGCCGCCCACCCCGGCGCGCGCGTCGTGGTCGCCACCTACCTGCTCGCGCCCGGCTACTTCGCCGGCCTGGCCGCCACCGCGGGGGCCGACCTCGCCTCCGCTCCCCTCCTCACCGCCGTCGATCCGCCCGCCCGCGAGCTGGTCGACATCGTCTCGGAGCTGTTCGGGCGCAACGCCTGACGCCTCCTCCCCGCACCACCACCGCTCCACCTCCCCGTCCCGAGCGCGCCCTCGCGCGCGCCGCCCACCCTCCGGAGGACCACGATGACTGCTGCACCCCCGACCACCGTCCCCACGACCGCCGCCACATCCACCGGCATCATCCGACGGCCGGGCCGCTGGATCGACGGCTGGAACCCCGAGGACCCCGCCCAGTGGGAGGCGGAGGGACGCTCCGTCGCCGCTCGCAATCTGAGGTGGTCGATCTTCGCCGAGTTCCTCGGCTTCGTCGTCTGGCAGCTCTGGTCGGTCGTCGTCGTCTCGCTGCCGGCGGCCGGGTTCGCCTTCGACACCGGGCAGATCTTCTGGCTCATCTCGATGCCGAGCCTCGTCGGCGCCACCCTGCGGATCCCGTACACGTTCATGGTCCCCCGCTTCGGCGGCCGCAACTGGACGATCGTGTCGGCGGGCCTCCTGCTGATCCCGAGCGTCGGACTCGGCATCGCGGTCTCGAATCCGGAGACCCCGTTCGGCGTCATGCTCCTGGTGGCCGCGCTCGCCGGCTTCGGCGGCGGCAACTTCGCCAGCTCGATGGCGAACATCACCTTCTTCTACCCGCACGCGCAGAAGGGCTGGGCTCTGGGGCTCAACGCCGCGGGCGGCAACCTGGGCGCCTCCGTCGCGCAGCTCGTCGTGCCGATCGCGATCACCGTCGGCGCCGCGGCCACGCTGAACCTGCCGATCGCCGGCTTCCTCTGGGTCCCCCTGATCGTCGTGGCGATGATCGGCGCCGCCAAGCGCATGGACAACCTCTCGACCGCGAAGTCCGACGTCGCCGCCTCCCTCGCCGCGCTCCGCGAGCCGCACCTCTGGCTGCTGGCCGTGCTCTACATCGGCACCTTCGGGTCCTTCATCGGATTCGCCGGCGTGTTCCCGAAGCTCATCGCCGACACCTTCCCCGAGTTCTCCGGCTTCGCCGTCGGCTCGGCGACGGTCGGCCTCGCGTTCCTCGGCTCCCTGGTGGGCTCGCTGTCCCGCCCCTCCGGCGGCCGTCTGGCCGACCGCTTCGGCGGAGCGCCTGTCACGGTCCTCGCCTTCGTCGCCATGGGCGCCGGGATCCTCGGCGTGATCGCGACACTGCCGCTCGGCAGCTTCTGGCTCTTCCTCGCCTGCTTCCTCGTGCTCTTCTCGGCGGCCGGTATCGGCAACGGCGCGACCTACCGCATGATCCCCACGGTGTTCGCCCTCCGCGCCCGCCAGCGCGGCGACGACGGCATCGGCGCCCAGCGCACGTCCGCCGCGGCGCTCGGCCTGATCTCGGCGATCGGCGCCTACGGCGGCTTCGTGATCCCCCAGCTGCTCGGCTTCTCCAAGACCGAGTTCGGCGACTACACCACGGCGCTGGGCTGGTTCGTCGGCGCCTACGCGGTGATGCTCGCGATCACGGCCGGCGTCTACCTCCGCCTCGCCGCGAAGACGGGGACCCGGATCTGACGATGAGCGCCCCCGCCCCGACCGACTCCCACTGCCCGTACTGCGCCCTGCAGTGCGCGATGACGCTGACACCCGCGGCGGGCCCCGTACCCGTGGCGGTCGAGGGGAGGGAGTTCCCGACGAACCGGGGCGGGCTCTGCGCCAAGGGCTGGACCTCCGCCGAGCTGCTGGCGAGCGGACAGCGCCTGGTCTCCCCGCTGCTGCGCGGCGCCGACGGCGTCCTCGCGGAGGCGTCGTGGGAGGAGGCGCTCGACGCGGTCGCCGGGGCGGTGCGCGGCGTCCGGGAGCGGCACGGCGCCGACGCGGTGGCCGTCTTCGGCGGCGGGGGCCTCACCAACGAGAAGGCCTACCAGCTCGGGAAGTTCGCTCGGATCGCTCTCGGCACCTCCCGGATCGACTACAACGGCCGCTTCTGCATGTCCTCGGCCGCGGCGGCCGGCAACCGCGCCTTCGGCGTCGATCGCGGACTGCCGTTCCCGGTGTCCGACCTCGACGACGCCGACACGATTCTGCTCCTGGGCTCGAACGTCGCCGCGACGATGCCGCCGCTTCTCGCCCACTTCGCCGGTGCCCGCTCGCGGGGCGGCCTGGTGGTCGTCGACCCGCGCCGCTCGGCCACCGTGCGGCTGACGGAGGAAGGCGCCGGCACGCATCTGCAGCCCGCCCCGGGGACGGATCTGCCGCTCCTGCTCGGGCTGACCCACCTGGTCTTCGCCGAGGGCCTCGCCGACACCGCCTACCTCGCCGCGCGCACGACCGGCGCCGAGGCGGTGCGCCGCAGCGTCTCGGCGTGGTGGCCGGAGCGCACGTCCGCGGTCACGGGCGTGCCGACCACGCTCCTCCGCTCCCTCGCGCGCCGGCTCGCCGCGGGGCGGTCGTTCGTGCTGACCGGCCGCGGGGTCGAGCAGCACGTCGACGGCACCGACACCGCGACCGCCGCGATCAACCTCGCTCTCGTGCTCGGCCTGGTGGGCCGCGAGGGGTCGGGGTACGGCACGCTCACCGGTCAGGGCAACGGCCAGGGCGGACGCGAGCACGGCCAGAAGGCCGATCAGCTCCCGGGGTACCGCTCCATCCGCGATCCGGAGGCGCGGCGCCACGTCGCCGCCGTCTGGGACGTGACGCCCGAATCGATCCCCGGCCCGGGCCTGCCCGCCACCGCCCTGCTCGCCGAGCTCGGACGCTCCGTGCACTGCCTGCTGGTGCACGGCTCCAACGTGGTCGTCTCGGCTCCGGACGCCGACGCCGTCCGCGCCGGGCTCGAGGCCCTGGACACGCTGGTCGTCTGCGACTTCTTCCTCTCCGAGACCGCCGCGCTGGCCGATGTGGTGCTCCCGGTGCCGCAGTGGGCGGAGGAGGAGGGCACGATGACCTCGCTCGAGGGCCGGGTGCTCCGCCGCCGCCGGGCGATCGACCCGCCGGCGGGAGTGCGCAGCGAGCTCTGGATCATGAGCGAGCTGGCGCGCCGTCTCGACGCCCCCTCGAGCTGGTCGGCGGTCCCCTCGGAGGTGTTCGACGAGCTGGCCCGCGCGTCCGCGGGAGGCGTGGCCGACTACTCCGGCCTCTCGCACGCCCTGCTCGACACCGGGATCGCCGCCCACTGGCCCTACCCCGCGGGCGGCACGGGGACGCCGCGCCTCTTCGCTGAGCGCTTCGGGCACCCCGACGGCCGGGCGCGCCTGGTCGCCGTCATCCCCGCCGTCCCTGACGTCGTGGACCGCGGCGAGGAGCTGACCCTCGTGACCGGCCGCTACCTCCAGCAGTACCAGTCGGGCACCCAGACCCGGCGGGTCGCGGAGCTCGATGCGGCCCGCCCCGAGGCTCGACTCGAGATCCACCCGGCGACCGCCTCCCGGCTCGGCGTCCGCGACGGAGCACCTGTGGCGATCGGGAACGCGCGCGGCGTGGTCCGCGCCCGCGCGAGCGTCACCGCGGACATCCGCCACGACACGGTGTTCCTGCCCTTCCACTACGCGGGTGAGCAGTGCGCGAACCTCCTCACCGAGGCCGTCGTGGACCCGGTGTCGTCGATGCCCGAGTTCAAGCGCACGCGGGTCTGGGTCCGCGCGGAAGGGACGGCACATGCCTGAGACACCTCCCGAGCGGATCGTCCTGATCGGCTATGGCCCCGTCGGCTCGCGCTTCGTCGAGGAGCTGCTGCCGGCCGTGCGGGCCGGTCTGGTCGCGCTGACGGTGGTCGGCGCCGAGAGCGACGACCCGTACAACCGTGTCCTGCTCGCGGAGTACGCCGTCGGCCGGGCGACCCGCGAGCGCCTCGACCTCGGCGACCGGACGGCGGCGGAGGCGGCGGGCGTCGTCCTGCGCCTGGGAGCGGCCGTCGTGGGGATCGACCGCGCGCGGAACGTCGTGCGGCTGCACGACGGCGAGCGGCTGCCCTACGACCGCCTCGTCCTGGCCACCGGCGCCCGGGCGAACGTGCCGACCCTCGCCGGGATGGAGCGGTCCCGACGCGAGCGGACGGTGCGCGCCGCCGATCCGGAGTCGCTCGACGCGGGCTCCCGGCCCCTCCCGGAGCGGGTGGTGGCGCTGCGCGACCTGGCCGACGCCCGGGTGGTCCGCGAGTCCGTGCGCTCCGGCGCGCGCCTCGTCGTGCTCGGGGCGGGAGTGCTCGGGATCGAGTTCGCCCTCGCGGCCGCCGAGCAGGGCGCCCAGGTGGTGGTGGTCTTCCACGGCGACATCCCGATGGCCCGCAATCTCGACACGGGCGGGGGCCGGATGCTGGCCGCGGCCGCCCGCGCGGCCGGCGTCGAGATGGTGGCGCACGCCCGGTCCGAGAGCGTCCTGCTCGCGCACGACGACCGCGGCCGTGCGCACTTCCAGGCGCTCGTCTGCGCTGACGGCAAGCAGATCGAGGGGGATCTGCTGGTGCTCTCGTGCGGTGTCGGTGCGCGGGTCGAGCTGGCCGCGGGCGCGGAGCTCGCCGTCTCGACCGGGATCCTGGTCGATGAGCAGCTGCGCAGCTGGAGCGACCCGGACGTCTTCGCGATCGGCGACTGCGCGCACGTCGCCCCCCGCGGCTCGGCCCTGCCCGACGGCCGCGTGCCCGGCGGACCGAGCGGACTGATCGGTCCGGGATGGGAGCAGGCGGACCGGCTCGCAGCGCGGATCCGGGCGGAGGCGGAGGGCCGCTGCGGCGAGGAGCGCGTCCCCGACGCCCGACCGGCGGTCGTGATGCTGAAGGCCGAGGGCGTCGACCTCGTGGCAGGAGGCGACGTGGCCCCGGAGCCGTGGGACCCGCACCGCCCGGGCGAGGAGCACCTCGAGGTGACGCTGTGGGCTGACCCCGCCCGCGGCGGCTACGCCAAGCTCGTGACCGCAGGAGGAGTGCTGCGCGGGTTCGTCTCGGTGGGTCTGCCCCGGGTCGGCGCCGAGCTCAGCCTCCTCTTCGAGCGGGGCTCGGAGCTGCCGGCGGACCGGTCGAGCCTCCTGCGTCTGGACGCCCCGGATGCGGGCGCCGCGGCGACCGGCGATCCGTTCGCCCCCGATGCCACGGTCTGCTGGTGCAACGGCGTGACGGCGGCGGTGATCACCGATGCGGCTGCGGCGGGACACGGGACGGTCGCCTGCGTCGGGCGGGCGACCCGCGCCGGCACGGGCTGCGGCGGCTGCACCGGTCGTATCGCCGAGCTGCTCGCGCGGACGGCGGTCCCCGCCTGATCGCCGCGAGGACCGGGCCTCGCCGCCTCAGCGGTCGAGCGCCTCCGCGAGGCGCCGGGTGACCGCCCGCAGTTCGAGCTCGACCCCGCGGACGCGCTCGTCGAGAGCCGCCGCGGTGTCGGCGGCCTGCTCGGCGGCCGCCGCATCCGCCGCCTCGGACGAGGCGCGGTCGGCCGCGACCGACGCGCTGAGCTCGTCCAGCGCCTCCCGGAGGCCCGCCGACTCGTCGCGCAGCACGGAGACGTCGCCCTGCACCGCGCTCAGCTCGCCGCGGAGCCCGGCCACCTCGTCGCGCAGGGCCGCCGTCTCGGCGCGCAGCTCCTCCGTGCGCAGCCGCGCCTGCTCGAACCAGGGGGCGACCAGCCGGTGCACCGCGTCGCGGAGCACGACGCCGCCGCGGCCGAGCCGGGTGGGCGCGGAGCCGGGGTCCTGGAGGAAGTCGTGGTCAGTGGTCATCGTCGTGGTCCCGTCCGGAGAAGCGGCGGTGGAGCACGTCCATCGCCCGCAGATCCTTGTCCATGATGTCGGCCTCGAGGGTGGTGTCGGCGAGGCGGTCGGCGAGGCCCGGCCGGGAGCGGCGCTCGAGCGAGGCCTCGATCAGCTCGACGGAGCGCTCGAACGAGAGCGGTCCGCGCGCCGCGGCCCGGCCCCGCCGACCGAGCGCCTCGAGGTCCACCGCCCCGCTCGCCACGTCCCGCATCGCCTCGAGGAGCGTCGGGGCGGAGCGGGTGATCTTGATGCAGTCGACGCCGTCGATGAGGAACTCCGCTACTCCGCTGGCCGCCGTCACGATCGGCACGGCGCCCGCCGCGGCCGCCTCGACCGGCGCGACGCCGAACGCCTCTCCGGCCCAGGTCGGGAAGAGGAACGCGTCGGCGCGGCCGTGCGCGGCGAGCACCTCGGCGTGGGGCGTCGGTCCGTGGAACTCGACCAGGCCGTCCAGGCCCGCCTCGTCCGCCCGGGCGCGCCAGCCGTCCACGTCTCCATCGCCGTAGAGGTCCACACGGAAGTCGCGGGTCTCCTCCGCGAGAGACGCCGCCGCCTCCAGCACCAGCCCGACGCCCTTGTGCTCGCCCAGCGACGCGGCGAACGTGAACCGGGTGGTCCCGCCCTCGCGGTAGCGCCGCGGCTCCGCGGTGTCAGGGGGAACGGACACTCCCCGCCCGATCACCTCGACCTCGCCCAGGCTCAGCCCGCCGGCCTCGATCGCGTCGACGAGGGAGCGGCTGACCGCGACGATCTCGCCGCGGTCGAAGTGGTCGGGGGCGTCAGCGCCGTAGACGCGGAGCACGCGCTCGGGCAGCCCGTCGACCAGGGCGTTCGGGATGCGGTCGCCGAGGTTCCACATCCACGGGGCCTCCACCGCCCGCAGCAGGTCGATCAGCGCGAGGCCGCCGATCCCGAGCAGGTTGAAGGCCACCACGTGGGTCGGCGCGAAGTCGCGCAGCTCCTCGAGCAGGATGCGGGTGTTCTCGAACCGGGAGACGGCACTCTCGTGGTGCATCAGCTGAGCGATCTCGCCGCCGGTCTGCGGCAGCGGGAAGTAGGTGCGCAGGCTCAACGTGCGGTGCACCTCGACGCCCGAGGGCTCCGGCGGCAGGTAGGTCGGCGTGGTCAGCACACGCACGGTGTGGCCGCGGGCCGCCATCGCCTCCGCGACGCGCGCACAGGTCATCTCGTATCCGCCGAGCACCTGCGGCGGATAGAGGTTGCTCACGAACAGCAGGCGCATCAGCGCACCTCCCCTCTCGCGGAGGCGTCGGCCGCGATCCGCGCCGTCACCTCGGGCGTGTAGGCCGCGCGGGCCTGGCGGTCGTTGCCGCCGTCCCAGTAGTTGACGAGGTAGAGCCCGGACTGCTGCGTCCGCGGCACGAACGGGAACAGCTGGGCCCGGGGCTCGATCTGCGCGATCCGGTAACCGGCGTCGACCGCGCGCACGTGCAGCCAGATGTCGTCGGCGTCCGGGGCGATCTCGCGGAACGCGTCCCCGTGCGCGGCGATCTCGCCGAGGAGCGGGGCGGGCAGCAGCTGCCCGGAGACGGAGGTGCCGAAGACATCGGTCGACGCGCGCGTGTCGGCGACCGGCGTCCAGTTCGTGTACGGAGCCACGGCGCCGTCGACGATCCCCACCCGGTGGGCGCGGTAGCAGAGCACGGTCTCGCGGGGGTAGCGCGAGCGGGCGTCGAGCAGGCCCCTCAGCCAGGTGCGCGGGTACACGATGTCGTCGTCGGAGGTGACGAGGTCGCGCTCCCCCGCCCGGCCCGAGAGCAGGTGCGGGTAGTACTTCGTGTGCACGCGGTAGCCGTCGACCAGGCGGATCTCGACGCCGCGGCGGCGGAGGCGTCGCAGCGGCGCGGGCAGGTCGGCGTGCAGGGCCGGGTCGTCGAGCCAGAGCACCAGGCGCGCGGGTCGGGCGTCGCCGCGGGCGATGGACTCGAGCGCCACGTGGACCCGCTGCAGCCGCTCGCCGTGCGTGGTCATCGTCACCACGACCTCGCCCGCCGGATCGACTGCCGAGCGGCGGGAGAAGCGGTTGGCCAGGTCGAGCAGCAGCAGCTCGCGCCGGAGCGCGGGCGAGGGGTGGTCGATCGGCCGGGCGGCGATCACGGCGGCGCGGCGCTCCGAGAGGCGCTGAGGGGCGGAGCGGACGACCCGGGCCGCGGAGCGCAGCCGCGTGCGGGGGCGGACACGACGGCCCAGCGCCGCGAGGCGCGTGCGGGGCCGGACGCGCCGGCCGACGGCGGCGAGAGCGGGATGCATCGGTCCAGGTTAGCCGGAGGCGCCCGGGGGCCCTGAGCCGGTCAGGGCTCGTCGACGACCGCGAAGGCCCGCACCGGGAAGGTCCCGAAGCCCCGCACCTTCGGCGGCACGGCGGTGAAGCGCGCCCCTGTCGCCGGCAGCCCGCCGAGGCCGGTGAGGTGCTCGACGACGTGCACTCCCGCGGCGAGGAGGGCCGAGTGCGCGGGCCGCGATCCGCCCGACTCCGTGTCGTCGATGTTCACCGAGTCGATGCCGACCAGCACCGCGCCGGCGGCGACGAGCGCCTCCGCCGCCTCGCCGCTGAGGAAGGGGGCGCCCCTGCCGTACCCGGGCGTGGCGAAGTGCGCGTCCCAGCCGGTGCGGAGGAGGACGGCGGCGCCGCGGACGTCGAGTCCCGCGACCGCGTCCGCACTGATGCCCCGTCCGGTGGCTCCGGTCGCGTCGACCACGACGGCAGGCAGATCGACCAGCGTCTCGAGGCGGAGAGCGGCGAGATCGGCTCCGCCCTCGTAGCGGTGGAACGGGCTGTCGAGGTAGGTGCCCGTGTTCCCGATCATCTCGATGACGTCCATCGCGAACTCGGTGCCGGGCGCGTAGGAGGCGCGGGACGCCTCACGCGTGAGGTGCGGCCGGATGCGCGGAGCGGGCAGGCCCGGGTAGGTCACCAGCCCGTCCGCGACGGTGTGGCTGAGGTCGACGAAGCGGCGCGAGGAGGTCATGCGCCCGATCCTGGCAGGGGCCGGATCGGGCGCACCATCGAGATGCCGCCCCGCGGGGCGGCGTTCCCGCCTCTACTTCTTCGGCAGCGCCGCCGACAGGTCCGCGATCAGGTCGGACGAGTCCTCGAGGCCCACCGAGAGGCGCACCAGCGACTCCGAGACCTCCAGCGGCGTGCCCTTCACCGACGCGTGCGTCATCTCGCTCGGGTAGCCGATCAGCGACTCGACGCCGCCCAGCGACTCCGCGAGCTGGAACAGCTCGGTCGACTCGGCGAACTTCCGGGCCGCGCGCGGCGTCGCGAGCTCGAGCGAGAGCATCCCGCCGAACCGCGACATCTGGCGCTTCGCCAGCTCGTGGCCGGGGTGCGAGGGCAGGCCCGGGTAGTGCACGGCCGTCACCGCCGGGTGCTCGACGAGGAACTCGGCGACCGCCTGCGCGTTGACGGAGTGGCGCTCCATCCGCACCCCGAGGGTCTTGATGCCGCGGACCGTGAGCCACGCGTCCATCGGGCCCGAGATCGCTCCGACCGCGAACTGCAGGAACGCGATCTTCTCGGCCAGCGGCCCCGAGCGCAGGGCGAGCGCGCCGCCGACGACGTCCGAGTGGCCGCCGAGGTACTTCGTGGTCGAGTGCACGACCACGTCGGCACCGAGGGCCAGCGGCTGCTGCAGGGCGGAGGAGGCGAAGGTGTTGTCGACGACGACGATCAGGTCGTGCGCGTGGGCCAGGTCGGCGAGCTCGGCGATGTCGCTGATGGTCATCAGCGGGTTCGACGGGGTCTCGACCCAGAGCATCTTCGTCTCGCCGGGGACGATCGCCCGCTGCACCTCGCGGAGGTTCGACATGTCGACGGCCGTGTTGCGCACGCCCCAGGCGCTGTGCACCCGGTCGATCAGGCGGTGGCTGCCGCCGTACGCGTCGTTGCCCAGGACGACGTGGTCGCCGGGCGCGAGGGCGGCGCGCAGCAGGGTGTCCTCGGCGGCGAGGCCGGAGGAGAAGGAGTAGGCGACGTCCGCGCCCTCGAGCGAGGCGATGAGCTCCTGGAGCGAGTCGCGCGTCGGGTTCGCCGAGCGGGCGTACTCGTAGCCGCCCCGGAGACCGCCGATGCCGTCCTGGACGAACGTGGAGGTCATGTAGACGGGCGGCACGACCGCCCCGGTGGTCGGATCGAACTCCTGGCCGGCGTGGATGGCGCGGGTGTCGAAGTGCTGCTTCTTGGGCATGGTGCGGGCTCCCTGGGTCGGAGGTGCGGAGGCGGCGGCCGTCAGGCCGTGGCGTAGGTGAGGAGGTCCTGTCGGGTGATCACCGCGACGGGCTTGCCCTCGTCGGTGACGAGGAGGGCGCTGTGCTCGGTGAGCGCGGCGCGGGCGGCGGTGATGCTCTCGCCGAGCCCGATCAGCGCGAGCGCGTCGCCCACGCAGTCGCCGAGCGGGTCGTTCATCGAGGCGGATCCGGCGAAGACGCGGTCGAGCAGCTCGCGCTCGTCGACGGCTCCGACGACCTCGCCCATCACGACCGGCGGCTCGGCGGTCAGCACCGGGAGCTGCGAGACGCCGTACTCGGTCATGATGCCGATCGCGTCGCGGATCGTGTCGGTCGGGTGAGCGTGCACGAGCGCCGGGAGGTCGGCCTGCCCGCTCGCCGCCCGCGCGCGGAGCACGTCGCGGACGGTGCCCTCGTCGCGCATCTCGAGGAAGCCGTAGGAGCGCATCCAGCGGTCGTTGAAGATCTTGCCGAGGTAGCCGCGCCCGCCGTCCGGCAGGAGCACGACGACCACGTCGTCCGGCCCGAGACCGGCGGCGGCCTTGAGCGCGACGGAGACGGCGAGCCCGCTCGATCCGCCGACGAGCAGCCCCTCCTCGCGTGCGAGGCGGCGGGTCATCGCGAACGACTCGGCGTCGCTGGAGGCGATGATCCGGTCGACCACGCTCGGGTCGTACGCGCTCGGCCAGAAGTCCTCGCCGACGCCCTCGGTCAGGTACGGGCGACCGCCGCCGCCCGAGTAGACGGAGCCCTCGGGGTCGGCGCCGACGATCTGCACGCGGCCCTCCGACACCTCCTTGAGGTAGCGGCCGACGCCGCTGATGGTGCCGCCCGTGCCGACTCCCGCGACGAAATGGGTGAGCCGGCCGGCGGTGTCGCGCCAGATCTCGGGGCCCGTGGTCTCGTAGTGGCTGAGCGGTCCGTTGAGGTTCGCGTACTGGTTGGGCTTGAAGGCGCCGGGGATCTCGCGGGCGAGGCGGTCCGAGACGGAGTAGTAGGAGGCGGGGTCCTCCGGAGCGACGGCCGTCGGCGTCACGACGATCTCGGCCCCGTAGGCGGTGAGGACGTTGCGCTTGTCCTCCCCCACCTTGTCCGGCAGCACGAACACGCAGCGGTAGCCGCGCTGCTGCGCGACGAGGGCGAGGCCGATGCCGGTGTTGCCGCTGGTCGGCTCCACGATGGTGCCGCCGGGCTTCAGCAGCCCGTCGCGCTCGGCGGCGTCGATGATGCGGGTCGCGATGCGGTCCTTCGACGAGCCGCCGGGGTTCAAGTACTCGACCTTGACCAGCACGGTCGCCTGCACGCCCGCCGCGACCGGGCCCAGCTTCACCAGCGGGGTGTCGCCGATGAGGTCGAGGACCGAATCGGCGTAGGCCATCCCGGTCTCCGGGCGTGCGGGAAGGGCGCGATCCAGGCTCATCCCGCCAGCGTAGCAACCGGCTCCCGGCGTGTGACGGGGGTGGGCGGAGGCACAGGGAGCGGTCTCGGGAGGGGAGTGCCGCCGGTCGCGCCGGTGCCCTATCGTGGGGGTCCGCGAGCGCCGCCGTCGACCCGGAACGGACCCCGAATGACCTCACCGATCGCCGCACCGCCGCGGCGTCCGGCCGACATCCACCTCCTCCGCCTGCTCGGCCCTGCGCTGGTCGCCGGAGTCGCCTACCTCGACCCGGGCAACGTCGCCAGCAACATGACGGCCGGCGCCCGGTTCGGCTACCTCCTGGTCTGGGTGGTGGTGCTCGGCAACCTGATGGCCTGGCTCATCCAGTACCTCTCGGCGAAGCTCGGCCTGATGACCGGCCGCAGCCTCCCCGAGCTGCTCGGCGACCGCCTGCGCGGCCGCTGGGGCCGCCGGGCCTACTGGCTGCAGGCCGAGACGGTCGCGATGGCGACCGACCTGGCCGAGGTGATCGGCGGCGCGATCGCGCTGAACCTGCTCTTCGGACTGCCGCTGCTGGCCGGCGGCGTGGTCACCGGCGCGGTCTCGCTGGTGCTGCTGCTCGTGCAGACGCGGGGCGGGGCGCAGCCGTTCGAGCGGGTGATCACGGCGCTGATGGTGCTGATCGCCGTCGGCTTCACGGTCGGCGTGGTCGTCGATCCGCCGGACGCGGGCGCGACCGTCGCCGGTCTCGTGCCGCGCTTCGAGGGCTCGGAGTCGGTGCTGCTCGCCGCCTCGATCCTCGGCGCGACCGTCATGCCCCACGCGATCTACGCCCACTCCGCGCTCGCCCGCGACCGCTTCGGCCACGTCGAGGGCGTCGGCGCGCGCCGGAGGATCCTGGTCGCCACCCGGATCGACGTGACGATCGCGCTCGCCATCGCCGGCACCGTGAACCTCGCGATCCTGCTCCTCGCCGCGCACTCCCTCGCGGGAGTCGCCGGGACCGACAGCCTCGAGGGCGCCCACGCGGCCATCGGAGCGGCGCTCGGCCCGGTGGTCGCGACCCTGTTCGCCGTCGGCCTGCTCGCCTCCGGCCTCGCCTCGACCTCGGTCGGCGCGTACGCGGGAGCCGAGATCATGCACGGTCTGCTCCAGGTCCGGGTGCCACTCGTCGCCCGTCGTCTGGTCACGCTGATCCCGGCGCTCCTGGTGCTCGCGATCGGCTTCGACCCGACGCGCGCGCTGGTGCTCAGCCAGGTGGTCCTGTCGTTCGGCATCCCCTTCGCGCTCGTGCCGCTCGTGATCCTGACCCGCGACCGCCGCCTGATGGGCGACCAGACGAACCGCTGGTTCACCACCCTCGCCGCCGCCCTGGCCGCCGTCTTCCTCATCGTCCTGAACGGCCTGCTGCTCTGGCTCACCTTCGCCCCCTGAGCGGAGCGGCGGCGCGCCGTCCCACTCCTCCGCGGCCTCCTCTCCCGCTGATCGAGCGGCCCGCTCCGCATGCGTGTCGAGATCTCCCCTGACCGCGCATTGATCCGATCCGAAGCCTCGCTCGTTATCCTCTGAGAGCGCCTCTCAGGCGCCTGCGCCCGCCCCAGGCGCCTTCCGCCCTCAGAACGAGAGACGCCGCCGTGCCCAAAGACACGATGTCCGCCAAGAACCGCGCCCGACAGGAGAAGCTCGAGGCCTACAAGCGCGAGCAGGACCGCCGCAAGCGCGGCTCCCGCATCTGGATCTGGTCGCTGTCGGCCCTGGCCGTCCTCGCGGTCGGCGGGATCGTCGCGGTCACCGTCTTCGGGAACCAGCAGATCGTCGAGGCGCGCGAGATCGACGGCCTGCAGACCTTCGACAACGACGCCACCCACGTCGCCGGCGCCGTCGACTACCCGCAGACCCCGCCGGCGGGCGGCCCGCACAACGCCGTGTGGATGAACTGCGGCGTCTACGACGAGCCCGTCCCGAACGAGAACGCGGTGCACGACCTCGAGCACGGCGCCGTCTGGGCCACCTACGACCCCGAGCTCCCGCAGAGCGAGGTCGACGCGCTGATCGCCGCGATGCCCGACACCTACTCCGTCGTCTCGCCCTACGAGGGCCTCGAGTCGCCCATCGTGCTGAGCGCCTGGGACGCCCAGGTCGCGATCGACTCGCCCGAGGACCCCCGCATCGACGCCTTCGTCGAGCGCTTCTGGCAGTCCTCGAGCGCTCCGGAGCCCGGCGCCCCCTGCACCGGAGGGATCGATGCGCCCGGCAAGCAGTAGGGGCCGGATCCTCGTCGCCGCGGTCGCCGTGGTCGCGCTCCTCCTCGGGGCGGCCGGCGGCTACCTCTTCGGCGCGCTCGCCCCGTTCGCCTCCGCGGCGACGCCCTCGAGCGCCAGCGCCGAAGCGGGCTTCGCGCGCGACATGCAGGTGCACCACCTGCAGGGCGCCGAGCTGGCGATGATCGCCCGCGAGCGCAGCGCCGACGACGAGGTCCTCACCGTCTCGAAGGACATCCTGCTCACCCAGCAGCAGCAGGCCGGGCAGCTCTTCGGCTGGCTGAACTCGTGGGGCCTGCCGCAGGCTGCTCCGGAGCCCTCGATGACCTGGATGGGCCGGCCGACCCTGGCCGGAGCCGCCGACGAGCACTCGTCGATGGGGATGGGGACCGAGGACGGAGTCGTGCCGGCGAGCATGCCCGGTCTCGCGACACCGGACCAGATCACCGCCCTCAGCAGCGCGTCGGGCCGCGACTTCGACCGGATGTTCCTCGAGCTGATGATCGCCCACCACCGCGGCGCGATCGACATGGCCGAGGCGCTGCTCGCCCGGAGCCGCGTGACGGTCGCCACCGACTTCGCCTCCTCCGTCGTGAAGGCCCAGGAGGCCGAGATCTCGCTGATGGAGCAGATGCTCGAGGACCGGCCGGCGGAGTGACCGACTCCGGCGCGGGCGACGGCGGCTGAGAGCGATGCGCCTCCCCACCGGGGAGGGGCACATGCTCTCCGCCGACGTCGTGCACGGGGCCCGGCGACTCAGACGGCGTCGGCTGCGAGTAGCCCCGCGGGGGCCGCGGCCGCCTATCCGCGGCTCAGCCCTGGAGGGCCGACTCCGTCTGCTGCGCGTAGAGCGAGGCGTAGAGACCGCCGAGGCCGAGCAGCTCGCGGTGGGTGCCCGATTCGACGATCCGTCCGCCCTCGACGACGTGGATGACGTCGGCCGACACGATGGTCGAGAGCCGGTGGGCGATCGCGATGGTGGTGCGGCCGCGGGCGGCGTCGTCGAGCGCGGTCTGGACGATCCGCTCCGAGACGGTGTCGAGGGCGCTGGTCGCCTCGTCGAGGATGAGGACCGCCGGGTCCTTCAGCAGGACGCGGGCGATCGCGAGCCGCTGCTTCTCGCCTCCGGAGAGCCGGTAGCCACGCTCGCCGACCAGCGTGTCGTAGCCGTCGGGGAACGACGTGATCGTCGCGTGGATGTTCGCGGCGCGGGCGGCCGCCTCCAGCTCCTCCTGCGTCGCGTCGGGGCGGGCGTAGCGGAGGTTGTCGCCGATCGTCGCGTGGAAGAGGTAGGTCTCCTGGCTGACGATGCCGATGTGCGAGACGAGCGACTCCTGCCGCAGCTCGCGCACGTCGGTACCGGCGAAGCGCACCGCTCCCCCTGCCACGTCGTAGAGGCGCGGGACGAGATACGAGATGGTGGTCTTGCCCGCGCCGGAGGGACCGACGAAGGCCACGAACTGGCCCGGCTCGATCGCGACCGAGACGTGGTCGAGCGTCGGGCGCGCGTCCTCCGCCTGGTCGGGGTAGCGGAACACGACGTCGTCGAGCTCGACCCGGCCGAGCTCGCCCGAGACCTCGCGTGCATCGGCCCGGTCCGTGATCGCCGGGCGCAGGTCCAGGTACTCGAAGATGCGGGCGAACAGCGCTCCGGCCGTCTGCAGGTCGAGCGCGACGCGCATCAGGCCCAGGAGCGGCCACATCAGGCGCGCCTGCACGGTGGTGAAGGCCACGACGGTCCCGGCGGTGACGGTGGTGCCGCCGAGGATCAGCCAGGCGGCCACGAGGTACACGATCACGGGGATGACCGAGAGGAAGATCTGCACCATCGCGAAGAACCACTGGCCGGACATCTGCTGCCGCACCTGGAGCTCGATCTGGCGGCCGTTCTCGTCGGCGTAGCGCGTCACCTCCGACTCCTGGCGGCCGAAGCTCTTGGCCAGGAGGATGCCCGAGACGCTCAGGGTCTCCTGGGTGATCGCGGTCATCTCGGACAGCGACTCCTGCGTCTTCGTCGCGATGCGCGCCCTCACCTGGCCGACGCGGCGCTGGGCCACGACGAGCACCGGAGTGAGGACGAGGGCGACGATCGTCATCTGCCACGAGAGCAGGAGCATCGCGACGACGGCCGCGATCACGGTGACGGTGTTGCCCAGCACGCTCGAGACGGTGTTCGTGAGCACGTTGGCCACGCCGCCCACGTCGTTGGCGAGGCGCGACTGGATGACGCCGGTGCGGGTGCGGGTGAAGAAGCCGAGCTCCATCGCCTGCAGGTGGCGGAAGAGGCGGATGCGCAGCTCCCCCATGACCGTGTTGCCGACGGTCGCGGTGAGGTAGGTCTGCCAGACGCCGAGGATCGCCGAGAACGCCCAGACCAGCACCATGACGCCGACCAGCTCGAGCAGCACCGGGAGGTTCGGGCGTCCGCCGGGCGGGAAGAGCCCGCGGTCGAAGGCCAGCTGGGTGAGGAGCGGCGGCACAACCGTGAGGGCGGCGCCGACGAGCACGAGGATCACGGTGAGCGTGAGCTTGGGGCGGTGGTCGCGGAAGAGTCCCGCGATGCGCCGGAGCAGGTCGTCGACCTTCGGAGCCGCCGCGTTGATCTCCCGCTGGCTGTCCGGATCGCTGCTCGAGATCCTCCCGCCGCGCGCCCCTCCGCGCATCCCGCCGCCTGCCGCGACGTCACCCATCCTGCTCACGGCTCGACCCTAGCCCCGCC